>JADGNY010000061.1 GCA_017883235.1 Thermoanaerobaculia bacterium
TCTATCCGCAGATGGACGCAGATAACCGCAGATGACACCGTCTTTCATCTGCGTTCATCTGCGTAATCTGCGGATGAATCGTCCCCTGCGTGACCCGGGCCCAGTGCGACACGGGGGTGACGCACGTACGTCACCAGCGTGCAGCGTTCCGTCGCGAACGTGAGGCACGGAGGTCACCAGCTTGCAGCGTTGCATCGCAGCCGTGACGCACGTCCGTCAACCACCTTCAGCGTTGCTTCGCAGTCGTAAGGCAAGTTGGTCACCAGCTTGAGGCGTTGCGTCGATGTCGTGAGGCAAGTTGGTCACCATCTTGAGGCGTTGCGTCGCTGTCGTGAGGCACGTTGGTCACCAGCTTGAGGCGTTGCGTCGTTGTCGTGACGCAAGTTGGTCACCATCTTGAGGCGTTGCGTCGCTGTCGTGAGGCACGTTGGTCACCAGCTTGAGGCGTTGCGTCGTTGTCGTGACGAAAGCTGGTCACCATCTTGCGGCGTTGCGTCGCTGTCGTGAGGCAGTGCGTCAAAAGCGCGCGGCGTTGCCTCGAGGACGAGACGGGTGTGCCTCAAAAGAGCGCAGCATTGCCTCGAGGACGAGACGGGTGTGCGTCAAGAGAGCGCGGCGTTGCCTCGAGGATGAGACGGGTGTGCGTCAAAAGTGCGCGGCGTTGCCTCGAAGACGAGACGGTTGTGCCTCAAAAGTGCGCAGCGTTGCCTCGAGGACGAGACGGGTGTGCCTCAAAAGCGCGCGGCGTTGCCTCGAGGTCGAGACGGGTGTGCCTCAAAAGAGCGGAGCGTTGCCTCGAGGTCGGGACGAACTGCGTCAAAAGCGGGCAGCGTTGCGTCGAGGTCATGACGAACGTGCGTCAACCATGGGCAGCGTTGCGTCGCGGACGTGTAGCGTTGCTACACGGGGAGTGCGCACGTGCGCACCGGGGTGTAGCGTCCCCAACAGAGGACACACGCATCGTCATTCAGAGAGAGGGCGCTGCCATTCGACTCGCCATCGCGCTACACTCATTCATCATGCACGTCGCCGGCTTTGTGATCTATCTCTTCGCCAGCTCGTTCAACGCGCCGCACATCCAGGTGGCTACGCTCAACGCGGCCTCGGTAACGGTCACCGAGACGGGGGAACCAACGGTGACTCAGGAAGGGATACCGGTGAGATCGCCCGACCCGGCGCCGCCGCATCCGCTCAAGCCACGCGTTCCGCTCGAGACGCCGGCCGCCGGTCTGGCACGCATGGCGCTCACGCTGGCAAAGGCCGTCATCACTCACGGCCGCTGAGCTCATCCTGAGCGGCCGGAGCGCTGGCGTCTCGCCGGCTGGCTCGGCGGCGTCTCGCCGCTGAGGGTTACCAGGCAAATGTATCGAGTCTTGCAAGACCGGGGGCGAGGACGCCCCCGGGCCAGCCGGCGAGACGCCAGCGCTCCGTCGCGCTTACGCCAGCTTCGCTGGCTCGCGGCTACGCTACAAAAAACGACGTAGCCGTGCGATGATCCGCGCCGGCATGTCCCGCTTTCGCTCGGCTATCGCGCTCGCCGCGCTCCTGTTCCCGGCAGTTGCGTTCGCCGGTCCCGCGCAAGTCCGCCTGATCGCGCCTGCCGCGGGTACGGCACTACGCGGTGGGGAAACGGCCGCGATCTCGTGGGAGGCGGACTCGCTTCCCCACGGTGCCGAGGAGTGGGAAGCCTTTCTATCGATCGACGGTGGCAGGCACTACGCGATCCGCATCACCCCGCATCTCGACATCGACATCCACCGCGCCACCTGGACGGTACCGAACATCACCGCGCGCGACGTGCGGATGCTCCTGCGCGTCGGCGATGAGCGGCGCGAGAGCGCGATCGAAGTTCCGGCTTCCTTCTCAATTGAAGCGCGTTTCGGCCTCGCGCCGGTCTGGCCGGCCGCGACGTCATCCGCATCTTCCGGTGAAGAAGCGCGTCAAGGCGACGGCGGCGTAACGGCCTGGGTTGCAGGTGACCGCGACGGCAAACGGTCACACCTCGTCACCGCGAGCGCGCCGCAGACGGTGCATGACGCAACGCTCCGCCGCCAGCGTGCCGGCGGCGATCCTGTTGCGACCTTGACGCGCGCGCCGCTCGCCGCGCCGCCGGCTCCTTCGGCACTCATTCTTCGCCTCACGCACACGAGACCGCACAAAACCGCGCATACGCCTGCGCCGCCGGACGTTCTTCTCTCCTCCAGCCGCCTGAACATCTAGGAGCTCCTCCGCTCCGGCCGCTTTCGCACGTCCCCCCCCAACCGGTGTGGGTGACGAATGCCAATTCAGGAGGATTCGCTCCCAATGAGAAAGCTCCTTCCGCTGCTTCTTCTTGCAGCCAGCGTGGCCTCGGCGCAGACGCCGGTGCCCGTGCAACACGAAGTGATCGAGGTAACGGCTACGCGCGTAGCCGAGGATGTCCTCAACGTTCCTGCATCCGTGACCGTCATCGACGGCGACGAGCTCCGGGCGCGCAACGCCACCGACCTGGCCTCGGCATTGGCGACCGTGGCCGGAGTATCGATTGCGCCCGGCGGTGAAGGCGGACCGGCCGGCGCGGTGCCCGAGATGTGGGGACTCCGCGAGTTCGACGCCTTTCTGCTCGTCGTCGACGGCGTCCCGTGGGGCGGCGCGTTCAACCCCGACCTCCCCACCCTGGATCTCACCGACGTCGATCGGATCGAAGTCCTCCGTGGCTCGGCACCGGTCATGTACGGGGCGACGTCGTTCGTCGGCGTGATTCACGTCATCCATCGCGCTCCCGGCGCGCCGGGGACCGGCCGTGTATCGGCCGGCTCGTACGGAAGCGGATCGGCCGCGGTCTCTCTGCCACTGTCGCAGACACCCGACCTCCAGCAGTCGATCAGCGCGAATGCCGACCGCAGGGGGTTCCGCGACGACAACACCGGCTTCGACCGTTACCACGCGCTCTACCGCGCCTCGGGAACGGCGAGCGGCGGGACGTTTCGCTTCGACGCCGACGTCTCCGCTGTGCGCCAGGATCCGAACAGTCCTCATCCGCGCATCGGCACCGCGCTCACCCGCGACGTCCCGATCGACGCCAATCACAATCCCGGCGACGCGCACCTCGACCAGGACCGCATCCATCTCGTCGGCGGCTGGGAGTCGAAGCTGGGCGGATCACCGTGGACCTCGACCATCGCCGTCTCGCATTCGACTTACGGCATCGTGCGCGGCTTCCTCACCGACGTGTCCGCGGCCAGTCCGAACGCGTTCGGCTTCACGCAGGACCGCACGGTCAATGACGTCTATTTCGATACGCACATCGTCCGCACGATCTCGCCGGCGTTGCGCGTCGTGGCCGGCTTCGATCATCTCTACGGCAACGCCCACGCGACGAGCGCTACATTCAACTACTTCGCGCCGCTGACCGGCGGCCGGGGAGAGCGCAGCGGCGATGTTCCTGTCTTCGAACAATTCGATGCACGCGACCGCCGGAACTTCTCCGGTCTCTACGCCAGCTCCCAATGGACTGCCTCTCCGCGGCTTCACTTCGACCTCGGCGCGCGCCTGAACCGGACGTCCGAGAGCCGCAACACCAACGGCCCCGACGGTCCGCAGTCCGAGACCCGCTCCTTCACCCGGCTCTCCGGCAGCGCCGGCGTCGACTACACGCTCTTCACCCGCGACCGCGATGCGATGGTCCTGTTCGCCGACTACCGCAACACCTTCAAGCCGGCGGCGATCGATTTCGGACCGGAAGCCGAGGTCGACATCCTCAATCCCGAGACCGCATCGAGCTACGAGGTGGGCGCCAAAGGAAGGCTCGATGACAGCCGCCTTCGCTGGACCGTGTCACTCTTCCAGATGGACTTCTCCAACCTGGTCATCGCCACGACGGTGAATGGCGCGCCCGCGCTCGAGAACGCCGGCAAGGAGCGTTTCAAGGGAGCGGAGGCGGAGCTCGATTACGAATGGGCATCCGACGTTCATACCCACTTCGGCTACAGCTATCACGACTCGCGGTTTCGCGACTTCGTGCAGGAGTTCGACCCCGGTGTCCCCACCCAACTGGCGGGCCGAAGGCTGGAGATGACACCCTTCAATCTCGCCGGTGCCGGTGTGCTCTACGCACCGAAGAGTGGGTTCAACGCCAACGTGCTGGTGAACTACGTCGGCGGCCGCTGGCTGGACATGCGGAACACCGCGCCGGCCAAGCCGTACACGACCTGGTCGGCCGGCATCGGCTACCGCCTGTCCCACGGTGAGCTCCGCCTCGACGGCTGGAACCTGAGCAACGTCCGCCCCCCGATCGCGGAGAGCGAGTTGGGGGATGCGCAGTACTACCTTCTGCCCGCCCGAAGCTTCGACATTTCCTATCGCCATTTCTTCTAGTCGCCGGTAGCCGAAACAAACGTAGGTCGGACTCTCAGTCCGACCTACGTCCGTTATACGCAGAGTTAAACTGTGGGTTGCCGCCGAGCGTTCGCCATCCGAAGCCGCCAAATCGAGGAAGGACCTTCGCCAGGCGGCGCAGATCCTCGAAGTGTTGATCGACGATCGGCCGCACGACATCACCGCGGCCTACAAGGTACTTGCGCGCCGGCCGCGTATGCTTCGCAGGGTGAGCGGCCGGCTCAAGACTCTCGACGCGATGCTGCGTTCGCGGCTCGCGCCGCTTCTCCCTGACATCAGTCCGGGCCGCGGATAAGAACCGCTACGCCCGTGGCCGATCCACACGCCTCGCGTCGTCGAGCGTCACCAGGGACCAGCGCCCAACTACAAATATTTTCGACTGCCTCGCTCACCACCTGAAACGCCGGGCCGGTCAGCGTCACTACCTGTCCATGAAACCTGTAGCCCCCCGCTCGGGGGGGGTCGTGCAGTCAGATCACAGGTACGCAAAAGGAGAAAACGCTGATGGCAATCATCGACATCTGGATTCAACTCGAAAACCGGCCGTGGGACTGTTGCCCTAACGGCATCGACCGGATGACCGGCACGCACTTCCCCTCAATCGGTGTCCTGAACGGCCACAATGTCTACAAGCCTCTCGGCACGGTGAGCGCCTCAAAGCCATTTGGCGAAGATGCACTCATCTTCCGCCGCTACACGGCCAACTGGGCGGCACCGGATGACCGCAAGATCAACCCGTGGGATCTGAATGAGCCCGATCCGACGAATACCGGCACCAAAGGCACCATTCCCGGCCCGGTCATCGAGTGCAACGTCGGCGATAGCGTCCTCGTTCACTTCCGCAACATGGATTCCCGGACAGGAGTCGATGTACTGGCACGCACGCATAGCATCCATCCGCACGGGATCGTCTTCCAGAACACCTCTGACGGCGCGTATCCGCTCTCACCGCCGGATTCGACCCAGCCGGTCGGCGCGGAGGCTGCCCAATGGACCGCCATCGGCATGACCGGCCCGAACAAGATGGGCGACCGCGTTCCTCCCGGCAGCACCTTCACCTACACCTGGGACACCCACGGATGGCAGGCCACAGCGGGGATCTGGCTCTATCACGACCATTCCATCTGCGACATGGACAACGTGAACCTCGGAGCCATCGGCATTCTCGTCGTGCACAATCTCGCCGACACCAACAACGACTTCGTGATCACCCCCGCGGACCTGCCGAACGGCTCGTTCACCGGCTCTCCTGTCTCCATCACTTGCTTCCCCTTCCCGCTCAATCCTGCCATCACCACACTTCCCAACGACCTCACCGGGTTGTCCGTTCCTCGTCCCGTCCCACCCGCGCCGGCTCCTCCCATGCCCGGCATGACGATGTCCGTCCCCGCAACCAAGAAGAAGAAGGGGGCAGCCGCAACTGCCGCTCCGGTTGTGCCCAAGCCCGGCGCCAACGTCATCGCCACGGTCGGACCACCGATCCTCGACCGTTTGGTGGACCGCGGCGGAACGTTGCTGGAGCTGGACCAGACGCTCACGACGGTCGTTCGTTTCTGTACCCGCAACTACCGCACGCCGCCGGCCAAGGGGCTGTACCTGATGCTCTTCCACGAATTGACGGGAGCACCCGGGATGTCAATGGCAATCAACGGCCGGGTCTTACTCGGCAATACGCCGACGATCGTCTCCGGCATTGCCACGAAGATGCGGTTCGGCGTGGTGGGCATGAACAACAACGCATTCCATACCTTCCACCTTCACGGTCATCGCTGGGTCATTCCTGGTGCGGACGGAACCACACCGGGCGCGATCCAGACGAGCGCGCAGGTGCAGGCAGTTTCGCAATTCGAGGACACGCGGATCTTCGGTCCGGCCAACTCCTTCGGCTTCACGATCAATGGAGCGGCCGGAAGCTTCATGCGCGCCGGCGGTCCCTCTCCGAACGATGCCAAGGGCGAGTGGCACATGCACTGTCACGTGCTCTCCCACATGATGGGGGGGATGATGGGCTCCCTGCTCATCGTAGGCGGAGGGGAGACGGCAAGCACGCTGCCTTCAGGCGTTCCCTGCCCGACAGCCGTCGTGGCCACGCCGAACACCTTCGTCGTCCAGAACACGTTGTTTACACCAGTCTCGATCACCGCCTCTTCGGGCGCGACGGTGAACTTCGATTTCGAGGAAGCGGGCCATACCGTGACCACCAGCACGGGCTCGGCGAGCAACATCGAAATCAACGGCCCTAACGGCCTCGGAACCAGCCCGACCAACAAGACCGTCGCCGTTACACCGATCCCCACGATGAAGACCTTCATGGTCATGGGTAATCTCGGCGATCAGATCAAGTTCGAATGCGGCATCCACGGCCCGAACATGCACGGCACCATCACGATCGTCTAGACGCACTCCACCTGCTGGTATGTGGGCCTGATTCAAGGCCCACATACCACGCACTCATTTTTTCTGCACACACATCACAAGACCGAGCGGAGGCAACCATGGGCTGTCGCAAGAACCAGGCAACTCTCACCACGGCGGAACGGCAAGCGTTCGTCAATGCCGTCATCAGGCTCAAGAATGAAGTTCCCAGCCAGATGGGGCTGACCAACAGGTACGACGACTACGTTCAGGTTCACTTGAACGCCATGACGGCGGCGAATGGATGGGCGCACCAGTTACCGGCATTTCTGCCGTGGCATCGCGAGTTTCTGCGCCATTTCGAGCTCGATCTACAGGCAATCGATCCGACAGTGACCATCCCCTACTGGGACTGGACGGCCGATCAGAATCCAGCCGCGCCGGGAACCCCCTTTACCGCCGACTTCATCGGTGGCGACGGAGACGGCGCGGACTCCAGGGTCACCACGGGCGTCTTTGCCTCGGCCAATGGCAAATGGCAATTGAACGTGCTCACGGGGGGCTCCCATGATAACAAGCCCTACCTGCGCCGCGAGTTCGGCCTCTCCGCGCCCAACCTCCCTTCGCCGGCACAACGAAACGTTGCGCTGAACAAGACTGTCTATGACGTCGCTCCATTCAACAGCGGCAGCAACGATGGATTCAGAAACTTCATCGAGGGCTGGCACTCTACCGGAGGAGGAGCGAACGACGCTCCCCCGCAAAACCACAATCGGGTTCACGTCTGGGTCGGCGGCAACATGCTCCCGGCGACGTCGCCGAACGATCCCGTTTTCTGGCTGAACCACTGCAACATCGACCGCTTGTGGGCGGTCTGGCAGGCCATGCACCCGGCTGCCGCTCCCTACGGTCCCGTCTCCGGCGCGCCAACCGGTCACAACCTCAATGACACGATGATCTTCTTTCAGGGTGGCCCGGCACCCTGGCCGGACACGTCCACGCCGGCCGGTGTCGTCGACAATCACGCCCTCGGCTACTGGTATGACACCGATCCTCCACGCGTCGTCCTGCTGACGCCGAGCGTTTCCTTCGTCGACGTTCAGCAAGGGATCGGCGGCACCGGCATCACCACGTATCGCGCCATCAAATTCGAGTGCGAATCGTGTGGTGACGTCACCCTGGACATCACCGCGGGGCCGACCGCGGGATTCGCCGCTCCGACGCTCACGGAAAACGTCCACCCCAATCACGATCCGACATCGGGACTCTCGCCGAGCGAGGGGGCCCTGTGGATCTCGTACACCTCGACGACGGCCGGCTCCTCGATCACCGGCAGCGTCACCGTCCGCGCCACCGACGTCAACACCGGAACGGTCTTCGGCCCGTGGGTCGTCAATCTTTCCGCGAACACGGTGGCCCGCGATGTTTCCGCGGTCGCGCTCGTGCTCGACCGCTCGGGAAGCATGACCACGGACGCGGGCAACGGACACCAGCGCGTCGAGCTGATGCGCACCGCGGTGTCGACCTTCATCGATCTCATGCAGGACGGCGACGGCTTATCGATCGTCCGCTTCGACAATCTCGTCGATACACTCATGACGGTAACCAACGTTGGAGCGATCCCCGGAGGCGCGGGGCGTCTGCAGGCCCAGGACATCGTCACCACGCACGACCCGCTCAAGACGCTCGATCCTCGGGGCTCCACGTCGATCGGCGGCGGCATCATCGCCGGCAAGGCCGCTCTCGATGCAGCGTCCGGAACGTTTACCAAACGCGCCATGATCGTTCTCACCGACGGCTTGGAGAACACGCCGCCGATGATCATCCCCGACGCCGCCGCGAGCCTCAACGACCACACCTTTGCCATCGGCTTCGGCCAGGCCGCGGCCATCAGCACCGCGGCACTCAGCTCCATCACCCAGAACCACGGCGGCTACCTGATCGTCACCGGCCCGGTCACTCAGGAAGAGAACTTCGCGCTCACTGAGTACTTCCTGAAGATCCAGGCCGGCATCAGCAACTCCAGCGCCGTGCTCGATCCCCGAGGGGAGCTCGTTTTCGGGGCGACACACCGGATTCCGTTCCAACTGACCCGAGCCGACTTCGGGGCCGACGTCGTCCTTCTGAGCCCCGCGCCCCAGCTCATCGACATCCGGCTCGAAGCGCCGGATGGCTCGATCATCGATCCGGCCGTCGCGGGTGCCGAGGCGGCCATCGCCTTCGTCAGTACGCCGCGGGTGAGCTACTACCGCGCCTCGCTGCCAATGCTGGCCAAAGATCCGAAAGGCAGTCATGCCGGCCAATGGCACGTTCTGCTCAGTCTCAGCGACAAGGCAAGGGGAGCCGAGCGGCAGTTGGCGGCGCGGTTGTCGCGCGCTGCCCTGCCGTACAGCCTCCTCGTCCACGCGTATTCAAACCTCACCTTCCGCCCGAGCCTCGTGCAATCGGGTTTCGAGCCCGGCGTTGCGGTCGATCTTCGCGTTGCCATCAACCAGTACGACGTTCCCCTCCCGACCCCGGCCACGGCCTGGGCCGACATCCTGCGCCCCGATGGAACCAGCAGCCTGTTGATGCTCGACCGCATCGCGGCCGGCCGCTATTCGGCCAGCTTTGTGGCGTCCGATTCCGGCATCTACACCGCCACCATTCGTGCGCGCGGCGTGACGCTCGAGGGGCAGAAGTTCCATCGCGAGCAGAGGTTCACGGCGGCCGTCTTCGCCGGCGGCAATCAGATCGCCCAGCCGCCAGACGACCGCGCCTGCAAACTGCTGCATTGCCTGGAGGGATCGATCGGACCGGAGCTCCGGAACGAGCTCGGAAAACGGGGCTTCGACATGAAACACCTCGAGAAGTGTCTCGATGAACAATGCCGTGGGTCACACGCCTCGTTAGGCGGCGAGAAGCCGTTCGATCCGCAAGCGCCTGACCTGAAAGCGAGCGTAGGAGGCGTGCAGCAGGCGCGCTTTGAACTGATTGCCGGAGAACAGAAAGCGGCCAAACCATTGCCCTTCGCCGCGCTCGTCAAAGGAAAGCGCGTGCACAAACCGAAGGCCGAGCCGATGATCATGAACTTCGGGATTGACATGCCGATGGGAAAGAAGAGCAAGATGAAAATGCCGAAGGGGAAAACCAGGGCACGGAAGGGCAAGGCGAAAACGCCGAAGGGCAGGTAGCCGTCGCCGCCGGAGCACACCGAATGCGCTGAGGAGAATGAACGTGGCCAAGATCGCAACCATCAAGATTCATCCTTCCATCGGGATCGCCAGAATCGGAAACAGCCCGGCCGGGTTTTTCATCGGCCCGGAAATACCGGGAGACCATACGCCGCCCGACGGCGGCTACAGGGACGCCCAGGGACGGATCAAACGTCAGGCAGCCCGCTTTCGGCTGTTTGCCTACGATGCAAAGGGGACGCTCATTCAGGAGATCACATCCAAAGAGGCCGACATCACATGGACGGTCGATCTCGCCAACACGAAGGCGGCATGGCTCAAGTTTCAAGGCCGCAAATCGGTCACCAGGAAGGATCTGCGCAATGCATCCGTAACGGACCGCGGCACCTTGATGATTACGCCCGGACCGCGCTCGGTAACCGGCCCGAATCAGTCCGCCATTTTCGATACCGGCAAGTTTCTCGGCGCCGCCGTTCCCCTGGGTGACATCAACACCGACCGGCAAGGCCGGCTGCTCGTTCTTGGCGGCTTCGGACGGTCCGGCTCACCGGAAGGTCTGGAGATCGATGAGAATGAGTTCGCCAATAATGACGGCTGGCACGATGACGTCTCCGACGGTCCGGTAACCGCCACGGTCACACTCAAGAGAGATGGGTCGACGGTCGAAGCCGTTGGCGCATGGGTGATCTGCGCGGTGCCGAAATACGCACCTCCCATGTACAACGTCATCACGCTCTATGACGTTCTCATGCAGGTTGCAGTGGACAAGCTGGGCCTGAAACCACCCGCCAAGCCCTCGTTTACGAAGGATATCTATCCGCTTTTCAAACGGGCCATGCTGATGCGGTGGGTCAGCGCCATGGTGGCGCACCCCTCATCTCATGCGGACCAGCAGCCGATGCACATGGCCCATCATGGCAGCGTCAAAGGGCCGGCGCACGCGACGCTTCCAGGCGTGATCCCGCCGCCGGGATCCCCGTCCGCGCGCGCGGCGATCTTCGCGAAAATGCGCGACCCGGCCATCCCCCGTCAGAAGCTGAGTGGCGAGGCGGACATGCCGATGATCCACTCGGATTACTATCCGAGTGAGTCCAATCAGCCATTGACCGATCTCCAGTACGAGAACTTGAAAAAGTGGAAGAACGGCAACTTCATCAACGACTGGTCCGGCCCTCCCACCGTATCCCGAAAGATCACACCCGAGGGCCTGGACAGGGCCGGACTCGAAACATGCGTCGGCGGGGCGTTTTATCCAGGCATTGAAGCCAGTTGGATGATGCGTGACACCTTTACATACTCCGAGCCGTTCCGTCTGAGCCACGAGAACCTTGCACCCGGCGACGTCACGAAACAGATGGCAGTACCGTGGCAGGCGGATTTCTCTGATTGCAAGCAGGAGGGCGAATTAGCCTGGTGGCCCGCGCAGCGTCCGGACGATGTGATCCCCGACGATCATGTCAAACAGGTTCCGTGGACGCGCGGCCTGGTCTCGAGCATGGCCGAAATGGTCCAGAACTGGCACCGTCTCGGATTTGTCGTCAAGAAGGGCTCCCGATACGTTGAAACGGAGCGCGAAGGCTAAGAGTCTGCGCGGCAGAACGATGGAGCGAAGATGGTGGACGAGCCTTGGGCAATCAGCGCAGCCGGCCGTGCCGGCCTAGCATCGACGTGGCCGTGCTCGGCGGAGGGCCCGCCGGCGCGGCCACGGCAATCGCTCTTTGCCAGCGCGGACATTCGGCCGTCGTCATCGAGAGCTCCGGGTATGGCAATGTGCGCGTCGGCGATACATTCCCCCCTCGCATTCGCATCCCTCTGGTCAAGCTCGGCGTGTGGGAGCAGTTCGCGGCGGACAGACACGTACCAGCCCCCGGCATCCGCTCCGCGTGGGGACAAGACGATCTTTACGACAACGACTTCATCTACAGCCCCTATGGCGTGGGATGGCACATTGACCGCGGCCGCTTCGATTCCATGCTGGCCCGCTGTGCGGAGGAAGCAGGAGCGATTGTCTATCGCCAGGCGGTGCTGTTGTCATGTCTCGAAGATGAGAACGGCAATTGGCATATCGAGATCGCGGAGAACGATCGCCGGCACCACCTCCGCGCTGGTCTGGTCGTCGATGCCACCGGCCGTTCATCCTCATTTGCGCAAAAACAGGGCATTCCGCGGATTCCATACGATCGCCTCATTGGGGTAATCGGTTTCGCCACATCGCGGACGCCGGAGAAGGAGCCCTCATCATTCACTCTCATCGAAGCCGTCGAGTCCGGATGGTGGTACTCGACCGTGCTCCCCGGTTCCCGCGCCGTGGCCGCGTACATGACCGACTCGGATCTGTACGGCAAGGCACAACGGCTGGAAAGCGACTACTGGATAAGCCAATTGCGTCGGACACTCCACATTCAGCCGAGCGTGAGTGCCTGCACCCTGGATGAGTCCAACCATGTCGTGGCCGCAAACACCTCCCGGCTCGAACGGCTGACCGGGAAGAATTGGCTGGCCGTGGGAGACGCTGCCATGGCATTCGATCCTCTCTCAGGCCAAGGTGTACACAAAGCTCTGCAGTCGGCACTGAAGGCCGCAGACGCGATCGATCAGCGGCTATCCGGATCCATCGAAGCGCTGCCGGATTACGAAGCCGCGATGACGCGCGATTTCGACGAGTACCGGCGCACGCGGAACAGCATCTACGGCAAAGAGCGGCGATGGCCGGAGGCGCCGTTCTGGCAGCGGCGGCATCCCCACGAAGTCGCTACTGCTTTTCCAGCAGATCCTTGAACTGCTCTTTATCGATGGCCTTGTCGTACGCGGCGCGGGCGGTAACGGTGCCGGCCTCGTAGAGGCGGCGGATGGAGCTGTCCATGTCGATCATCCCCTGATTGACGCCGGTCTGGATGGCGCTGGTCACCTGCGAGGTCTTTCCCTCCCGGATCATGTTGCCGATGGCGGGAGAGGCGAAGAGGATCTCCAGGGCGGCCACGCGGCCGCCGCCGACCTTGGGCATGAGCTGCTGGGCCACCACGCCGCGGATCGTTTCGCCGAGGACGTTGCGGATGCCTTCCTGCTCCGGGGCAGGGAAGACGCTGATGATGCGGTCCATGGTCTTGGCGGCGTTGTTCGTGTGCAGCGTGCCGAAGACCAGCGTGCCGCGCTCGGCGGCGGAAAGGGCCATGGCGATGGTCTCCAGATCGCGCATCTCGCCGACCAGGATCACGTCCGGGTCTTCGCGGCCCGCGGCCTTGAGCGCTTCGGCGAACGACTTCGCGTGCGAGCCGATCTCGCGCTGGTGCAGCAGGCACTTCTTGTTCGGATGGACGAACTCGATCGGATCTTCGATAGTGATGATGTGCAGGCTGCGGGTCTCGTTGATCAGATCGATGATGGCGGCCAGCGTGGTCGACTTCCCCGATCCGGTCGGGCCGGTGACGAGCACGAGACCGCTGCGGATCGAGGCGATGCGGCGCACCTGATCGGGCAGCCCGAGCTGCTCGAGCGTCATGATCTTGGTCGGAATGACCCGGAAAACCGCGCCGCCGCCGCGTTGCTGGCGGAAGAGATTGACGCGATAGCGGGCCACTCCGGGAATCTCGTAGGAGAAGTCGATGTCGCCGGACTTGAGATAGTCGGTCCACAGCCGTTCCGGCGTGACCGGCTTGAGCATCTCCGTGAAGTCGATCTCGGAGATCGTGCGGTAGCGGATCGATTCCATCATCCCCGAGGCACGCAGCATCGGAGGGCGGCCGACGGTGAGGTGAAAGTCCGACGCGCCGCGGTCGTTCATCAACTTGAGGAAACGATCGATCTTGTTCGCGGCCATTACATCTTTCCTCGGGCGATGAATTCGGCGCTAACCATCGGTTCGAAGTCTTCTTTCTTCAGCGCGGCCAGATACGCCGTCTCCGGGCTGATCTGATCGCGGCGGAGGAGATCCTTCAGCGCCTCGTCGAACGTCTGCATCCCCAGCGAACGGCCGATCTGCATCGCCGAATAGATCTGGTAGGTCTTCTCGTCGCGGATCATCGTGCCGATGTTGCTGGTCCCCTTCAGCACCTCGAACGCCGCCACCTGGCGGCGCCCTTCTTTGGCGGGCAGGAGCC
This sequence comes from Thermoanaerobaculia bacterium, assembly GCA_017883235.1. GTDB lineage: Bacteria > Acidobacteriota > Thermoanaerobaculia > Gp7-AA8 > Gp7-AA8 > JADGNZ01. The sequence continues at coordinate 14,003 of JADGNY010000061.1, forward strand.
GTTGGGCGATGCAGTACTTGAGTGACTCGGAGAGCGACGCGCGCACCTGCGGCTGCTCGTCTACGGGGAAACTGGAGAGAATGCGATCGATGGCCTTCGGCGCGCTCGTCGAGTTCAACGTACCGAGGACGATGTGGCCGGTCTCGGCGGCGGTAAGGGCGAGCGAAATCGACTCGTTGTCGCGCAGCTCGCCGATCACGATCACGTCAGGATCCTCGCGCAGCGCGGCGCGCAACGCGCGGGCGAACGATTCGGTGTGCGATCCCACCTCGCGCTGGTTGACCAGACAGTTCTTGAACGGATGGACGAACTCGACCGGATCCTCCATCGTCAGGATGTGATCGCTGCGCGTCTCGTTGAAGAGATTCACCAGCGCGGCCAGGGTCGTCGACTTGCCCGATCCGGACGGACCGCAGATCAGCACCAGCCCCTGGTGATAGTCGGAAATCTCGGCCAGATGCGCGGGCAGTCCGAGCTCGACGATCGTGGGAGGTTTCTCGGGAATGACGCGGAACACACCGTTGTAGCCGCGGTGATCGTAGAAGACGTTCGCCCGATAACGGCCGCCCTGCGGGATGACGTAACAGAAATCGATCTGGTGCGTCTTCTCCAGCGTGTTCCACTGCGGCTCGGTGAGCACTTCCTTGAGCATGGCCTCGGTCTGCGCGGCCGTGAAGGGATCGCCCTGTGCACGCAGCAGGTCGGCGGCAAGGCGGACGATCGGCGGCTGGCTGACGGAGAGATGAAAATCCGAGGCGCCTTGATTGCGCGTGGCGATCAACAGCGTGTTGAGGCGCGCCTCGCCCTGTGTGCCCGAGACGGCCATGGCCGTCTTGCGAATGGCGTCCACCTGCGACTGCGAATTGCGATCGGCCCGGGCCAGCTCGTCGAGAATCTCGATGGCGTGCGTGCGCACGCCGCGATCCTGATCGCTTTGGGCCACGCTGGTGAGGGCGTTGAGAACCTGTGGATGTTTGAACTGCTTCAGCGCCAGCATCACCTCGATGCGCACGTCGGGGGCGGGATCGGCAAGCATTCGCCCGAGGGCTGGGAGTGCGCGCGGATCGCCGATGCGGCCGAGTGCTTCGATCGCCGCTCGCTTGATCTCGGCATCGGCCAACGTGGCCACCAGCGGCTCGACGGCGCGCGGATCTTTCATGCGCCCCAGGGTGTCCGCGGCGGAGATACGGATCCACCAGTCGGCGTCGCGCAGCAACTGAATCGTGGCCGGCACGATCCGGACGTCGTCGAAGCCGGCGGCCACGGCGATGGCGCCGGAGCGGACATCGGGATCGGGATCCTGCAGAAGCTCGATGACCGGATCGACGAGCGCGTTACCGAATTCGCGCAGCGACTCCAGGGCGCGGTCGCGCGCGAAGCCGGCCAGCGTCGCCGAGAAGCGGATGTAGCGCTTGATCACACCGGGCGGATCGCCGATGCCGAGAAGAATTTTGAGAACCGACGTGCGCGTCGCCGCACTGCCTGAAGCCAGCGCCGGAAGCAGCCGCTCCGCGAATGCCACCCCCTGCCCCGCGGCCGTCCGCGTCATGGCCTCGACGATGATCTGCTGCAGGGCATAGCCTGCCTGCGGCAGCGCCTCGATGAGCAGGTCGAGCGAATGCTGCGGTGCGCGGGCGGCCAGGACCTCGATCACCTTGTCACGAATGGCCGCGTCAGGGTCAGCGGCCATACGGCGCCAGCGTTTTACGCGGCTCTCGTCGGGCTCGATCGCCGCCAGCTTGTTGAGGAACGGCATCCGCTCTTCGGTGCTGCCTGCCGACGCGAGCTGCCACAGGATCGGCTCAATCTGCCTGCTGAGAGGGGCCTCGGCCAACAGGCGCCGCGTCGCTTCCTGCAGCTCGCGCGTCTCTTTCGTCTCCTTCGCGGGCGGCGCGAGCAACTGCACGAAGCGCGAATCCATCCCCGGCAGCATCAGCGTGAAGAGGCCGGCCGCGGCGGCGCGGAGGGCCTGTTCCGGCTTGCCCTTCGACTCGCCGAGGAAGACGTCGAGCGTCTCCCCGTCACGGATGCGGGTCAGCACGCGCGCGGCGGTGTCGCGCAGCGCCCGATCCGGACGGAACAGCATCCAGACGACGTCGCGTGCGCGAACGCCCTCCGCCGATTCGACCCGGCCGAGAAGCTCGTCGCGCTCTTCCTGCGTGGCGTACGACTTCGCCGCCAGCCGCTTCACCGCGTCGCTGACGTCAGAAGAGAAAAGGGCCATTGACGGCGAAAGTCTACCGTCTTATCGCAGCGCTGCAACGAATGTCGCGTCGTACGAGAAGGTCATCGTGTTCGTCTTCACGCGCAGAGACGACACGGTCCCCCCAAACGTCCCCGACTCACCCTTGTGCGGCTTGAACTCGTAGTCCGGCAGCCCTTCAAAGTAGCCGCCGTCGTAGTTCCCCTTGGGGTGTTGAACGGCTACATGGCCCACATGTCCCTGTTTGTCGATGGAGATGATGACGCCGTTCAGATCGCCGGGAAGGTTGTCATCCAGATCGGCCAGTTTCGCGTCCGCCGGCAGAGCTTTATCCGTGAGGATGACGCGCGTCATCTCCTTCCGGTCAGTCAGCAGGTTCTTCTGCCTCCCGATGGCGTATGCATAGTTGAGCGGGATCTTCGTGCCGTCGATAGTCAATGTTCCCTCGGCCCGGCCGAGATCGACTGCGACGGCAGGAAGAGCCACGAGAAGAAGTAGAAGAACGGCAACCAACGCCCCGGCGACCTGACGCATGCAAAGCCCCCCTTTTGAAGAGGCTCCGAGTTTAACATCGTCGCGCGGGGCGTCTACAGCCTGCCGGCCGGCTTGGACAGGAGAGCGGGCGTCTCGCCTGCTCCCGCCGCGGCGTCCCGCCCGGCGGTGGGTCCCAGCGAACAGCACGGTTGAACCTGGAAACGCGGATGGAGGGATTGCCGTCATGGCCAACATTTACGTTTGCGTTCGTCCCCACCGTCGGGCGAGACGCCCGCCGGGAGCAGGCGCGGACGCCCGCTCTCCGCTCGGTCGCCGACAGGCGGGGTACAGGGTGCCGACGATTCCGGTGAGTGTGTGAGAAATGCGGATTAAAGGGATTAAAGGTTTGTTTCACGAGAAGAAAGCCTCATCGCCGCGTCTCCGCGCCTCCGCGTGAGACCGTCCCCCGCGACCCCGTCCCCGCGGTCAGAACCGCCGGTGCGTCCTGGACGAACGCAACCTTCCCATCCGCGCGGCTGGCGTCGGGATTCACGATGCGGGACGGCGTCGAGGTGATGATCGACTCGAGCTCCTGCGGCGTCAGGTTCGGACGCTCGGACAGAAGGCGCGCGGCGATTCCGGCGATGATCGGGGCCGCGAACGACGTCCCCGAACGGAGGTTGGGCTTCGTACCGCGATAGTGATCCGGTGCCGTGATCGAGGCGCTGAAGATCCCCTGCGACGGCGCCAGGATCTCCAGGCCGCCGTGGCAGGCGCCCGGCCACCAACTGTTGTCGGCGGTCATGCCGCCGACGGTGATGAGACCATCGAGACCCTTCCCGAGGGTGGCCGGGAACCGGTCGACGACGCCGGAGCGTCCGCAGCCGTTGTCCACATTGTTTCCGGCCACGACGAAGAGGAAGCGCTTGCCGTTGGGATCGGGATTGCCGAGGGCATCGACGCCGCCGATCATGTCGCGGATCTTCCGCTCCACCGTGGCGAACGTCACCGGGGCGTTGTCAGGATTCGCTTCCAGCTTCTCCAGCACCCAGCCGCTGATGTTGACCACGGCAGTATGAAACTGCGGCGTCGCCGGATCCCAAGCATGGCGAATGATGTCGTTCAGCCCTTCCAGATAGGTGCGCGTCGTCGCCAGCGCCGACTCGTTCATCACCCGGATGCTGACGATCATCGCCTCGGGTGCCACGCCGACGTTCCTCCCCGCCACGAGCGACGCGACGCTCGTGCCGTGCTGCGCGCCGACGAGCTCCATCGTGTTCGAAAAGCAGGGGCTCAGCGCCTTGTTCGCACTGGTGCAGTTCGAGACACCGACGACGACCGAATGCGTGGCGTCGAAACCGGCGATCACGCGGCTGCCTGCCGGCGTCGCGAACTCGGTGTGCGCCGCCATGACGCCGGTGTCCATGACATAGACGACCACGCCGGCGCCGAGGGCGCGGCGGCGATAGTAACCGTCGAGGTTGCCGTCGCTTTGATCGATCCGGTCGAGATGCCAGAGGAGATTGGCGGCCGAGGGATCGCCGCAACCATCGAGTTTGGCCGCGTTGTGATTCGCGTCGAGCGCGACCTCGGACTCGTGGCAGCGCGTCGAAACGATCTCCTGTGCTCCGGCAGCCGTCGGATAAACGGCTAACGCAAACAGAACAGCGGCGAACGTTCTTCGCAGCGAGGTCACCTGAATTTTCGGAACGTCTTGGACGACGAGCAATAAGATTCAGGCAAAGCGGGAGAAATGGCAAGTAAAATTATTGGGAATGGGGGGTCGGGAGTCGGGGGCCGGGGGCCGGAGCGGCACCGGGGCGAGCCCGCATTTCTCGCACTCTCACTGGAATCGTCGGCACCCTGTTCGTCGAGAGCCCTTCTCCCCCAGCGGTTTCTTGCTGGGGGAGAAGGGCTCTCGACGAAGGGAGTGGCAAGGCTCTCAAGGGAACAATTCAAGTGAGCGTGTGAGAAATGCAGGCTAGTGAATACTCCGACACCCGACACCCGACTCCCGGCCCCCGCCTCCTTGCTCTCGTCTTTTTCGTCGTCGCGCTCGGCGTCCGCCTTCTCAACGCTCCCTACATCTTCGAAGGGAGCAAGCCGCGGATCACTCCTGTCGACGAGCTCTACCACTGGAAGCGGATTGCCTACTCGGCCGCGCACTTTCCTCACGTGCTCGAATTCGATCGCGACCGGGGGGTTGGCGGCGCGTTCTGTCCGTGGCCGCCGCTTTACGATGTCGCGAGCGGAGGCGTGGCTCGACTGCTGGGAGTCGTCACAGGCACAGACAAGAGTGTCTGTGCGGACGAAGTCCTCGAACGAATCGTCTGGTTCCCACCGATTCTCTTCGCCCTCTTCACCGGCATCGCAGCCTTCATCCTGATCAGAACCTGCGGCCTTGCGGTGGGCATCCTCACCGGCATCGCGCTGGCAACCTCACCATTCCTCGTCACCACCTCGTGGATCGGGAGCATCGATCATCACTTTCTCGAACCGGTGCTCACGTTCGCCATTCTCGGTGCGGCTTGCCTCGGCATACGCGCGGATACCCGGCGACAACGAATCCGCGCCGGAATCCTCCTCGGCATCGCCATCACCGCGGCGATGTTCGTGCAGACGGCGCTTCTCATCGCCGCCGCGCTCGCCTTCGCCGTCCTCTTTTTCTGGAGTGATGGCGTCGCGGCAACGTGCGGCTTCGGCATTGCGGCCGTCGCTGTTGCCCTTTACCGCCTCACGCGCGCGCCCGGCTTTCCCGACAACCAGTGGTTCCTCGGCTGGACGCATGCATCGCTCTTCGCCGCCGCGGCGGCCGCGTGCGCGATCGTCATCGTTCGTCCACGATGGCGCGTCGTCGCTCTGCTCGCAGGCGTCGCCGTCCTCCTGGCCTCCCCCACCGTCCCCGCCTCCCTCCTCAGCGGCGCTCATTTCTTCGGCGGCGACCGCTGGCTGAAAACGATTCAGGAGTTCCAGCCCCTCTGGCGCGCACACGGCGACGATCTCCTCTCCGATCTCGCCGGCTTCTCCGGCGGCGCGATCCTGGTCTGGTTTCTTCTGGTGCGCGCCATCCGAACGCGTGACCACGCCCGCCTCGCGGTCGCCCTCTTCGCCATCGCCTACGTCGGGCTGACGATCACCAGCCGCCGCTTCTGGATCGTGGCCATTCCGCTGCTCGCCCTGGCCGGCGCGCTTTACATCCCGCTCATCGCGCGCAAACGACTTGCGATTCTGGTGGCGTTGATGATCGCTCTCCCGCCGCCATTGCAACTCGCCGGCTGGCTGATGACGCCGATGACGCCGGTACCGCCGAATCAACAGCAGTGGCTCAACGCCGTGGCGTTCATCCGCACGCTCCCGCCCGGACGTATCCTCGGCCCGTGGTCGATGGGGCATGCTATCGACGTCAAAGGACGGCATCCCGTGGTCATCGACAACTTCGGGACGATGCCCGACGCGCAGACGTTCGAGCGCGCCCAGGAAGCGTTTCTCGCGCACGACGAGGCAACGCTGGCGCGCTACTGCGACGCGGCCGGCGTCCGTTATCTCATCCTCGAACAGCCCCGTTTCGGCATCGCCTCCGCGAATGCCATCCTCGGCACGGAGCGCGCACCGGAATCGACCTGGTGGTGGCATGTTTGGCGTGGGGAACAGCCGAGACAATTCCATCTGCTCTGGAGCCAGCCGGAGCTGCGAGTCTATAAGCTGTCATCCAAATGAGCTGTCATCCTGAGCCGCCGGAGCCGCGTAATCGCGGAGCGATTGCGCGGCGCAGGACGGTCGAAGGACCCCCAGGTTGTATCCCGGTTGGGCGGCGGAAAGTCGACATCCACCGCCCTGTCCGGGCTTCGACTGGGGGATCGTTCGGCGCGCTCTGCCCCTCCGGGGCTGCCGCCGCCTCACGATGACAGGTTCAGTAAACAGCGCTTCGAGGACCACAATGTTCGAAGAATTCACAGCCGAGGCCCAGCGTCCCCCGATTCTGGAGCGACTGTTCGCGCCGTCGGTCGCGCCGTCGTTCCTGCGCGCCCGTTGGATATGGCTTCGCTGTCTTGGGGCGATCTTCTTCTCCGCCTTTTACTCGCTCTACTTCCAGATCCACGGGCTCATCGGCCCGCACGGCATCCTGCCGGCGTTCGAATATCTCGACGCCGTCCATCGCGCCCTTGGACTGAAAGGCTACTGGCTCGCGCCGACGCTGCTCTGGCTCAACAGCGGCGACCGGATGCTGAGCGCCATCGTCTGGATCGGTTTCGCTGCCTCGGTGGCGATCATCCTCAATCTCTGGCCGCGGCTCTCCATCGCCATCGCCGGCATCTGCTTCCTCTCGTTCATCGGCGCGGCACAGGAGTTCGCGGGCTATCAGTCGGACGGCATGCTGCTGGAAGCGGCCTTCCTCTCGATCTTCCTCGCGCCGCGCGGGATCCGGCCGGGGATGGCAATCGCTCAGGCGCCGTCGCGGGCGGCCGTCTTCATGCTGCAGTGGGAGTGGTTCCGCATCTACTTCGAATCGGGCCTGGTCAAGATCCTCAGCGGCGAGGAGCAGTGGCGCAATCTGACGGCGATGGACAAGTACTACGAGAACGGCCCGCTGCCGTCGTGGATCGGCTGGTACGTGCAGCAATGGCCGCACTCGTTCCACGCCTTCTCCGCCGGACTGACGCTCGCCGTCGAGCTGTTCGTGGTCTGGCTTCTCTTCGCGCCGCGCAAGGCTTCGCTCTGCCGGCTGATCGCATTCCTCATCGTCACGCCGCTGCAGATCGGCATCATCCTGACGGCGAACTATGCGTTCCTGAACTATCTGGTGCTTTTCCTGGGAGTGCTGCTGCTCGATGACTCCATCCTGCGAGGACCGGCGCCCGCGCCGGCGGCGAAGAAACCGTCGATCGCCGCGGCAGTCGTGCTGACGACGATCTTCCTCACGTCGATCGCCAGCTTCGTGATGCCGTCGTTCCCGACCGCCACGCTGCTCGAGCCGTTTCGCATCGCCAATCGCTACGGCCTCTTCGCGGTCATGACGCGCAACCGGTACGAGATCGAGTTTCAGGGAACGCGCGACGGCGTCACATGGGTCGCCTATCCGTTCCGCTACAAGCCGCAGGATGTCCGCATGCGGCCGGGCCTCTACGCTCCCTACCAGCCGCGCTTCGAGTGGAACCTCTGGTTCGCATCGCTCGGATCGGTGGACGAGAACCGATGGGTGCTGAACACCGAGGGGCGGCTGCTCGAAAACTCCCCGCCGGTGCTCGCGTTGTTCGCGGGCAATCCGTTCGCGGACAAGCCGCCCATCGCGGTCCGCGCCGTCGCCTGGCAGTACTGGTTCACCACGCGCGAGGAGCGCGCACGCACCGGTGCGTGGTGGCGGCGCGAAGCGCTGGGCGCCTACGCGCCGGCGGCGAAGCGAGCGGCGGACGGCAGTATTACGTTCGATAACGACTGAGGCTGGCACGCGATTAGCTATTGCTGAGCCACATGGGAAACTTACTTTGGCTCATCATCGTGATCCTCGTAGTTCTTTGGCTTGGCGGCTTTGCGATGCATATGGGCGGTCCACTCATTCACCTGCTGCTCGTGGTCGCTGTGATCGTGCTGATCATTCGGCTCATCACAGGCCGGCGCGTCGTTTAGCCGGCACGGCCGGCGGCGTTGGTTGCCCAAGGCTCGGCCACCAGTGGCGAAACCAGGGCTCCTCCGCGTCGGCCGTCCGATTAGACGGCACGCTTGAACGCGGCGACGAGCCGCGCGACGCGATCGGGGTCGACGGGCGCTTCCACGCGTCCGTCGATCTTGATCGACGTTCCGACGATCGCGCCGTCAGCGTCCGCGAACGCGCCTGCATTCGCCTCCGTCAGGCCGCTGCCGATGAGAATCGGTGCGTCGGGAAGCGCCGCGCGCAATGCGGCGAAGCCGGCGCGATCGGGCTCCGCTCCCGTCTCCGCACCGCTGACGATGATGCCGTCCGCAAGTCCGCGATACCTCAAGTCTTTCGCCACCTGAATCTCATCCAGCGCAACGACAGGCACCGCGTGTTTGACCATGTGATCGGCGAAGAGCAGGACCTCCGGCGCGATGGCCGCCCGCTTGCGCAAAGTCTCCGCGGCGCGGCCTTCGATGATCCCCTGATCGGTCAACATCGTGCCGGTGTGGATGTTGACGCGGATGAAGGCCGCCCCGGTTGCCGCGGCGATGCCGATGGCTGACGCCGCATCGTTCCGCAAGACGTTCACACCAAACGGCAGCGCCACCTCCGCCGTTATGGCAACGATCACGCGCGTCAGCGCCGCCACCGTCTCGGCCGGCACGTGATCCTTGAAGAATGGCCGGTCGCCGAAATTCTCGAACGCCATGGCATCGCAACCGCCCTCGCGCAACGCACGCGCGTCGCGTAGCGCCGCGTCGATCACGGCCTGCATCGAACCGGCGTACCGAGGAGCACCGGGAAGCGCATCGACATGCACCATGCCGATGACGGCGTTGCGGCCGAAGCGGTGTCGGAAATCGTCGCGGTTGAGCATGGGAAGCAGAGTATCCACAATCGAGCTCCGCGGCGAAGCCGCAACGGAGCGCTGGCGTCTCGCCGGCTGGCGCAGCGGCAGCCTGCCCTTGAGCGAAGCCGAAGGGTCTCGCCGCTGCCTTGGCGGCTTCGCCGCCTGGAGGTTGGACGTTCTGCCGGCGAAGCCGGCTTGAGATCGTAGCCCCCGGTTTCAACCGGGGGTTTTCGAGGTCGCCCCCGGGTTGCAGCCCGCTTTAGCGGGCGACAGATTCCGAGGTGCACTCCGCAGGGGCGTCCGCACCTGACCTGCTCTGTCGCCCGCTAAAGCGGGCTCGCAATTTTGGGCGACCACGAACCCCCCGGTTGAAACCGGGGGCTACGTTCTTACGGCAGCTTCGCCGCCGGTTTTGACGCGTTTGCGACGAGCAGCGCTTCTCTCGCCCGCCCGCCAGACACCAGACATTCGCTGGTAACCTCAGCGGCGAGACCCTTCGGCTTCGCTCAGGGCAGGCTACCGCCGAGCCAGCCGGCGAGACGCCAGCGCTCCGTCAGATCAGCGCCGTCATCCTCGTGGCCAGCCGCGGATCACCGATCGTCTCCGCTACCTCGGCGAACGACGGCGGCGCACCGCGCCAGCGCAGGTCATCGACGTCCTCAAAGAGTGGCGCATCGGTCCGCAGCGTTGCCAGCGTCTTGAAGAGCAAGGCCAGCTCGCGGTTGGGACCAGTGAGAACCTGATCCGGGAATTGTTCGATCGGTCCGTACTGCGCGACGAGACGCGCGGCGGTCTTCGTGCCGATGCGCGGAATGCCGGGATAGCCGTCCGCGGCGTCGCCGGATAGCGCCAGGTAGTCGGGGATCAGTGCAGGGGCGACGCCGAACTTTGCGCGGACACCGGCATCGTCGCGAATCAGGCCGCTCTTCCGGTCGACCTGGACGACCCGCTCCCCCACCACGCACTGCGCCAGATCCTTGTCCGGCGTCCAGATGCACACTTTCTCGACGCGCGGATCGCGGCCCGCGAGGTATGCGGCCGAAGCAAGGGCATCGTCGGCTTCGAGCTCGACCATCGGCCAGGTGGCCACGCCCATCGCCACGAGCGCGGCTTCCAGCGGATGAAACTGCGCCCACAGCGCGCGCTCGATCCCCGCGCCGGTCTTGTAGCCCGGCCAGAGGTCATTGCGGAACGACTCGATGACATGATCGGTGGCCACGCCGATGTGCGTGGCTCCCCCTTCCAGCATCTGCGCCACCGTGCCGAGAACGCCGGCCACCGCGCCGAACGGAGGATCGCTCTTCTTGAACCGGCGGATCCCGAAGAAATGGCGGAACAGCTCATACGTCCCGTCGATGAGGTGAACGATCATGCCTTTGCCAGTCGAAGCGCCGCGGCCATCTGATGGAGACGCCAGCCGTATTGCTTCTCTTCCTGCTGACAACTGTAGACGAGCTTGAGGTCGTGCTCATCGTCGCTCGGGATCACGCGCGCGGCGAGCGACGCCCAATCGGGAAGATCGTGGGCCGGCTGCAGAGCGGCGTCGAAGTCCGGACGGCCGATGGATGCGTATGCGGCCAGCATGGCCACGGCGAGGTGGTCGACGGCATCGGCGGCGAGATACGGCTGCAGAACCCGGGTGGCGTGACAGGCCGTGACGAGATGGAGAACGGTGAAATCGCCGGTCGCCAGAAAGAGCAAGGCAGCGATCTTGGCCAGATGGCCAAGCGCGAGGTTCCTGATCCCGAACCGGTAGTCGTCGAAGGCGGGAATGGCGACGACTTTCAGAATGCTCCCGCTGATGCTGCGCGTTCCAAACTGCTTCGGGAAGCGATCGTCACGGTTCATCGCCAGAAACGCATCGATCGCCGATTCCCAGCGCATCTCGTCACGGCGTTTCAGTTCCGCGTAACCGACGTCCCACGCGGTGAGGGCGTCCGGAAGATCGACGTCGTCTCCGCTATCGACGGCGTAGGCCGTGCGGATCAGGCCGTGAAAGGCCTCGCTGGTGAGAGCGGGAGTCAGGGGCGATACGGCATCGCGCAGAAAGACCTCCCTCCCTTTCTCCTTCAGCTCGGCGGCGAACTTCGTCGATCGCGCGATCTCGCTCTCCGGCTTTGATCGCAGCCGCCGCTGGTAGAACGCCGCGAACTCGCGAAGCCGCTCGTCGCTCGCGCCGAGGCGGTCGAGCGCGACCAGCGCCATCGACAGATGATTGGCCATGCCGTTGGCGGCATAGCTGGCGCTGAACGGCCGCGAATCGGCGAGCAGCGAATGCAGCGTGCCCGTGGCTACTCCTCCTCCGGGGTGATTCGTTTCGCGATCATTGACAGCTCCTCCGAAAACTCTTGCCGGACTAACCCGTATAGGCAACCCGACGTCCAATTCTGGCAGCAAACGAGGGACTTCGTAATGCGTAAAACGACCGCGCCGTTGATGGCGTCTCTGGTGGTTCTTTTCCTCTTCGTCGCACCGCTTCGCGCGGACGATCCCAAGCCGCAGGACAAACCGGCCGCGGACAAGGCTGGAGACAAGGCCCCGGAAAAGCCTCCCGAGCCGGTGAAATTCGTCCGGCAGCATAAGACGAAGCTCGGCGGCGCGGACGTCGCCTACACCACCACCGCCGAGGAGATCTTCCTCAAGGACAACGACGGGAAAAACACGGCCAGCTTCTTCACCATCGCCTACACGAAGGATGGCGTGGCGCGGCAGGAAGAGCGGCCGATCACGTTCGTCTACAACGGCGGGCCGGGCTCGGCTTCGCTCTGGCTGCACTTCGGACTGGTCGGCCCGCGGATCATCGACATCCCCAGCGACGCCGCCGATCCCGGCAGCCCGCCGTACAAACTGCGCGACAACGACGACACGATCTTCCGCGCCACCGATCTCGTCTTCATCGATCCCGTCGGCACCGGCTACAGCCACGCCATGGGCGACAAGAAGAACGAGGATTTCTGGGGCTACGACGAAGACGCCGACTCGGTCGCGGAGTTCATCCGCACCTTCATCACCCAGCACAATCGCTGGAACTCCCCGAAATACATCCTCGGCGAAAGCTACGGCGGCATCCGCTCGGCGCTTCTCGTCCCGCGCCTGCAGGGGAACTTCGGCGTCGGCCTCAACGGCATCATCCTCCTCTCGCCGGCCCTCAACATGGGGACGCTGCCATTCGTCGTCAACGGAAACGACCTGACCTACGCGACGTCGCTCCCCGCCCTGGCCGCGACGGCGTACTACCACCACAAGCTTCCCGATCAGTGGAAGGATCTCGATACGCTTCTACGGGAAGTGGAGAAGTTCGCGGGGACGGAGTATCTGGTGGCGCTCTTCCAGGGCGACGAGCTGCCGAAAGCGGAGAAGGAACGGATCGCGGACCGCGTTCACCGCTACACCGGCGTTTCGAAGGAGTACATCCTCCGCGCCGATCTGCGGATCTACGCGCCGCGATTCACCAAGGAGCTGCTGCGCGACGAAGGGAAGTCGGTGGGCATCCTCGACGGGCGCTACGTGCAGACCGAGATCGACCGCGTGGCGGAGTTTCCGGACAATGACGCCTTCAACGCCAAGACCGGGCCGATCTACATCTCCCTTTTCCAGAACTATCTCCGCAACGAGCTCGGCGTCGACCTGGTGAAGCGCTACGCGCCGCAGAATGGCGAGGCCAATCAGAAGTGGAAGCGCCCCGCGAACGGGCGAGGCGCCTTCGCCGGCTACGTCGACGTCACCGGCGCGCTGGCGCAGGGAACGAAGGACAACGAGGCGCTGCGCGTCTTCGCAGCCGCCGGCTACAACGACCTGACCACGTCGTACTTCGCCATGCGCTACATGCTCGAGCACAGCGGCATCGACACTAACCGCCTGACCATCAAGGACTATCCCGGCGGCCACATGATGTACCTGCACCGCCCGTCACTCGAGGCGCTGTCGAAGGACATCGTGGCGTTCATCGAGAAGGGGAATGGGCATTAGGTTCGGATAGCGCATTTGTCTCATGCGCCGCGTTAGCGGCGACAAGATGGTAGCCAGGGGTGCGAGCGTTTTTTGCGAGCACCCCTGGAACCGATGCGGCCCTAAATCGTGCCGCGTCAGCGGCACTGGACTGGCTGCCAGATCCTCCGGTGCCGCTGGCGCGGCACGACTTTGGGGATCTCCGTACCAGGGGTTGCTCGCAAAAAACGCTCGCAACCCCTGGCTACCTTCTATCGGCCGCTAACGCGGCGTAATGTGTCCAAACGGAGATCACGGGCGGCGTCGACCCCGAGGAGCGCCGGGCCTGCTCCCGCCGGCCGGTGGACTGGGACGATCCCTTCTCGGTGCGTTTGAGGCAGTGCCGCGGCTGGGAAGATGAGGGCGCGCCGGCGCCGGTTTGCGGCTGCTCGCCGCAACCGGTGCCCCACCCCGCCGCTCCGCTTTCGCTTTTGCGCGCGAGCGATCGTCGGCTTTTCGTGCGCGGATGGCGGCGATCCGTTCCTGGATCGGGATCTCGAGTTTCTCGGCAGGCTTCCGCGCATAGTCGAAGTCGGGGACGGTAATCCGCGGCAGACGCTTGCTGATGGCGCGCTCGATGGCGCGGAGATCGTTCTCCTCTTCCGGAGCGACGAACGTGATGGCATCGCCGGTCAGCTCCGCGCGCGCCGTGCGGCCGACGCGGTGGATGTAATCCTCCGGCATCCCCGGGACGTCAAAATTCACCACGTGCGAGAGCGCCTCGACGTCGATGCCGCGCGCGGCGATGTCGGTGGCCACCAGGATCTGGTAGCGGCCGAGCTTGAAACCGGCCAGCGCGTCGGTGCGCTGGGCCTGGCTGCGGTTGCCGTGAATCCTGGCCACGCGCACCTTGTGGCGCTCGAGTTGTTCGAACACGCGATTGGCGCGGTGCTTGGTGCGCGTGAAAACGATGGCGTTCTGAATCTCGCCGCGTTTGAGAAGCGTCTCCAGCAACGGCAGCTTCAGATCCTGCGACACCGGGAAGACCGACTGCGTGATGCCGGTCGCCGGCGCCGACTTCCGCTCGATCGAGATCGTGGCCGGGTTCCTGAGCATCTCCTTCGACAGCTCGACGATCGGCTGCGGAAGCGTGGCGGAGAAGAACAGCGTCTGCAGTTTCGGCGGCAGATGTTTGAGCACGCGGCGGATGTCGGGGAGGAACCCCATGTCCAGCATCCGGTCGGCCTCGTCGAGCACGAGCACTTCCAGCCCCGCGAGCTTTGCGTAGCCGTACTGGAAGTGATCGAGCAGACGCCCCGGCGTGGCAACCAGCACGTCGACACCAGTGCGGAAGGCGTGCTCCTGCGGTCCCATGCCGACGCCGCCGTAGATCGCGGCGCCCGAAAGCGGCGTGTGGACGGCCAGCTCGCGCAGGTGCTCATCGATCTGCGCGGCCAGCTCGCGCGTCGGTGTGAGGATGAGGGCGCGCGTCGTGCCGCGCTTCTTGGCGATCAGCCGGTTGAGGATCGGAAGCAGAAACGCCGCGCTCTTGCCGCTGCCGGTCATGGCACAGGCCAGGACATCCTTGCCGGCGATTGCCGGCGGCATGGCGTCGGTCTGAATGGGTGTCGGCCGTTTGAAGCCGAGTTCTTTGACTCCGCGCAGCAGATCGGCGTGGAGTCCGAATTTTGAAAATGGCATATCGATAAGTTTTCCTTCGCCGCGAGGAACGTGCGTGGGGGGCGTGGCATTGCACAAGCACAGACAAGAGTGTCTGTGCCACATTGGCCGCCCGTGGTTGCAGAAGTTTGGAGTCCGGCCACGGAAGCCTCCCCCCCTCCCCTTAAACTGCCCCCATGCACGCCGTCCGCCTCACCCACCTCGCCACACCCCTCATCGATGACGACATCCCCGAGCCGCCGCTCGTGAGCGGCGACGTGCTCGTCGACATCCGCGCCGCGGGTATCTGCCACAGCGACGCGCATTACCGCGCCGGCGGCGGATCGGTGACGCTGCCGCTGACGCTGGGGCATGAGATCGCAGGCGTCGTCGCCGGCACCGGCCAGCGCGTGGCCTTGCACTACCTGCACGGCGACGGCCGGATGCTCGGGAAGGAAGTCGATGGCGGCTACGCCGAGCGCATCGCCGTTCCCGCCGCAAACGCGGTCCCGATCCCCGATGGTGTCCCGTTCGAGGCCGCCGCGGTGATGATGTGCTCGACGGCCACGGCGTATCACGCACTCCGCCTGGCCGCCCTGAGGCCGGGCGAATCGGTGGCCATCCTCGGCTTCGGCGGACTCGGCGCCTCCGCGGTGCAGCTCGCGCAGTTCATCGGCGCGAGCCGCGTCTTCGCGGTCGATCGTGTCGAAGAAAAGCTGGACGTCGCTGCATCCTTCGGCGCCATTCCGGCCGCGGTGGACGAGCTCCGCGACATCGACGTCGTCCTCGATTTCGCCGGCCACCCCGCGACGACGCTGCAAGCCCTTCGTTCGCTGGCCCGCGGCGGCCGGATCATGATCGTGGCCATCAATCTGCGCGAGCTGGCCATCGACCCCTATCGCGACGTGCTGGCCGCCGAACGCCACATCATCGGCGTCTCCGATCACACGCGCGAGGAGTTGGTCGAGCTGCTCGATCTCGCCCATCGCGGCGCGATCGACATCTCACGCGTGATCACGCGGCGAGTGGGACTGCAGGCCGCTTCGATCAACGAGGTGCTCGATGATCTCGATCGCGGGACGAAGCATCTGCGGACAGTGATCACCCTGTCATTCTGAGCGACGCGAGGAATCCCGGCTCGGAATCCGAGGAACGAAATTGCAGGCACGCCGCTTACGTCAAGAGCTTTCACCACAGAGACGCAGAGGACACAGAGAAAACGCCTCTGTGATCTCTGTGTCTCTGTGGTGAAAGCCTTTCGGACGCAACAGCGTGGCAAGCTCCGTAAACGGTCTGCCCCAATCACTGCGTCAGCGCGCGCCGCGACTTCAGCTCTGTCAGCAACCGTTCGATCCGATCGTCGCGCTCGAGCACGTCGAATCGATCATCGATCGATTCGGCCATAAGGGCGGTTGCTACGCCTACCGCCTCGGCCTGGGCGATCCCGCGGCGCATCCGTTCGACCGTCGACGCGTGCTGGTCCGAGGCGATGGCCATATGGGCCTTGGCCGCTTTCGAGACCGCGCGCGAGCGCCGATGCTGCGCGATGAGCAGATCGCTGCGATGGCGCGCCTCGGCCAGTTTCGTATCCAGCTTGCGCAGTGCCGTCCTCAGCGACTCGGCGTGCCCGCGCTGATCGGTGGTCTGCTCTTCGAGAGCTTCACCCATCCGCCGGAACGTCTCCACGCGGTCGAGCGCCGCCCGCGCCAGGTCGTCCTTCCCCTTGTCGACCGCCATCTCCGCTTTGCGCATCCATTCGGCGATCTTGGCATCATTGTCCTTCTGCTTCCTGGCGAGCAGATGCTCATCGGCGATGGCCACCGCGACCTGGGTCTTGACCTGCATCATCTGATTCTCCATATCGAGGATCACCTGCTTGAGCATCTTCTCCGGGTCTTCGGCCTTATCGACCAGATCGTTGAGATTCGCGCGAACCAGAGTTGAAACGCGTTCCATGAGTGCCATGACATCCCTCCCCCATTTGACGGTTGACTTGACGGTTAACGATTCCTACGCATTCGGATGCACTGGTTTGACCGGCGCCTTCGCCGCGTCGGCAGCGACGGCCTTCGGCGACTTGTCGCCGATGGTACGGATGTTCGAGATCAGCTCTTTCAAATCCATGCCGCTGAGTGCTTCGAAGAGCGCCGGCACCTGCGCGGCCATCTTGGCCATGTCTCCGGTGATCTTGTTCACGCCGGCGGCGTCTCCGTCGCCGGTCGAAACGATGGTGATCCTGTCGACCTGTGAGAGCGGCGCCGACATGGCCCGCACCACCTCGGGCAGTTGGGTGATCAGCTTGTCGACGACGGCGGCCTGGTTCCACTCCTGATACGCCTCCGCCTTCACGTTCATGGCCCTGGCCTCGGCCTCGCCCTTCTTGAAGATGATTTCGGCTTCCGCCTCGCCCTGCAGACGCGTCGAGGCGGCGTGGCCCTCTGCCTCGGAGATGAGGCGTTGCCGTTCCGCGGCGGCCAGCATCTCGATGCGCTGCCGGTCGATCTCCGCCTGCTTCAGCACCGTGGCGATCAGTTCCTTCTCGCGGCGCGCGATCTCCGCGTCCTGAACCTTCACCTGCTCGAGCTTCTCGATCTGCTGCACCTTCACCTGCTCGGCGATGACCTGCTGCTGCATCACGTTGGTCTGGATCTCGTACGCTTTATCCGCCTGCGCCTGCTGCCTCTTGACCGCTTCTGCGTACTGCGCTCTCTTCACCTCGAGCTCGCGCTGGGCATCCGCCTGCTTGGCCAGCGAAGCCGTTTCGGCTTCGACCGTCGCCTGATCGGCCTGCGCCTTGGCGATGGCCGCCTCGCGCTGCGCCTGCGCGCGCCTGATCGCCGTATCGCGCTCAGCTTCCACCGTGGCGATTTCCGCATCGCGTTTGATGCGCGCCACGTCGGGACGGCCCATGTTGGAGATGTAGTCGTTCTTGTCACGCACTTCCTTGATCGTGAACGACACCACCTCCAGGCCCATCTTGGTCATGTCTTCCGCGCAGGTCGACCGCATGCGGTCCGCGACCATCTCCGGCTCCTTCACGATCTCCTCCACCGTGAGCTGGCCGATGATGCCGCGGAGGTGACCTTCCATCACCAGGCGAATCAGCCCCTCGCGCTCCTGCGGTTCCTTCGTGAGGAACTGTTCGGCCGCGGTCTGGATCGAAGCCGGGTCGCTCTTGACCTTGATCTGCGCGACCGCTTCGACGGTCACCGCTACGCCCTGCTTGGTGTACATGTCCTGTTGCGGCGCAACGTCGAACGACATCAGCTCGAGCGAGAGCACGTGCGCGTGTTCGAGCATCGGCAGCACGACCGTGCCATGTCCTTTGACCACCCGCGTGCCCCGGAAGCCGAAGACGATCAGGGCCTGGTTCGGTCCGACTTTGCGGAACCAGGAGGCGATGATCGACATCGCGATCAGAAATGCCGCGACAGAACCAACTGCGATGATGATTGGAGCGGTGAACATCATTCCTCCTACGCCTGACCCTGCAGCTCTTCAAAGCGCTGCACGTAGGCGATCCCTTTTTCGTAGTGCATCACGATGACTTCGGCGCCGCGCTCGATGGCGTGGCCGTCTTCGCTACGCGCGCCGCAACTGCGACGCGTTCCCTGCTGCGTGTAAATCATTTCCCCGGTCCCCGTTTCGCGGATCGTGCTGCTGACATGGCCGAGGACGCCGACCATCTCGAAGTCCTGCTCGCGGAGCGGATGCTCGTTCGCGATCAGAACGCGCCCCATGAAGAGATACATCAGCCCGCCGCCCGCGAATCCCAGCACCACCGCTGCCGTAAACGCCACCGCCACCGCCGCGCTGCGAGAGTGCGTCATCACATATCCCGCTCCGCCGAACCACGTGACAAACATCAGCAGAACCGTAAGGTTCAAAGGCGACGTTCCATCGTTGTGGCCCGCGTGCGGTACATGCAGATGTAGATGTACAACGGAAGGCAGATGGAATGGCAGATGGAAATGCGTTCCGAAGACGAACGACGCGATCGTGAGCAGCAATCCGGTGAGAAAGCAGGTCAGATAGAACGATTCCCAGGTCATGAACGAACCCTCCTGCGTACGAGCGTCTCGTCCGCGAGCTCGGGACGCAGCACCTGAAGAAGGCGCTGCGCCAGATCGGGGCTGTCGAGAATGGCGCCGATCAGGGCCAGGCAGCGGCGCGTGTCGGGGTGTTTGGCCAGCTTGATCAGCGCGCCGTGCGTTTCGGGATCGTCGTGAAAGCGTTCCGCGCCGCTGATCAGCCAGAGATCGAGCTTGTCTTCGAGAGCACGCACGTCCGACGTCAGCTCATCGTGATATCCCTCGGGGTCATCGACCAGATAGCCCGGATGAACCTTGAAGAAACGGGCCAGCGCCATACGCGTGCTGTTCGTCAGATGCCGCCGTTGACCCCGCTCAATCTGCGAGAGATACGCCTGACTGATGGTGGCTCCCAATTCCCCGGCGATGGCCTCGGAGACCGCCTGCTGGGTCATCTCGCGGTCCAGCCCCCGAAGGGTCCCCTCGATCGTGCGGAGGTAACGAAGTTTCTCGCCGACGTTCATAGCAGATTGCAATATCAATATTGCTCCCGGTTATGCGTTTGTCAAGGGGGGGGCCTGTCGTCCTGAAGCGACGCGAAGCGGCCCGGAATCCGCCGCGCACACGCTTTCCGAGACGCTGCTCGAACGGGTCCACCTGACCGACGACCCAGAACAACGGGCGTAGAATTGTCTGAGGGAATGAACATGGAATGGCACCGGTACATCTCCGTCGACCCAAACGTCTGTCATGGACAGGCCTGTGTCGCGTCAACTCGGATACCTGTTTCCGTAGTACTCGACAACCTAGCGGCGGGAGTCTCCGAGTCCGAGATTCTCGAGAGCTATCCCCGTCTTTCTCATGAGGCCATCCAGGCTTGCATCGCCTACGCTGCCGATGTTGTTCGTGAAGAAGTTCTGGCCTTGCCAGCGTAGTCACGCCGCATGCGTTTCAAGGTCGACGAGAATCTTCCCGAGGAGCTGGCTCAACTTCTTCGTGACGCCGGCTGGGATGCGAAGAGCGTCGTCGAACAACAGCTTGGCGGCTCCGACGACCCGCGAATCAGAGACGTCTGCGATGCGGAGGATCGAATTCTCGTTACGTTCGATCGGGGCTTCTCGAACATCAGAGCCTACGCGCCGGAGTCTCATCCCGGCTTTATTGTTTTTCGTCTCAGAAGCCAGGACAAATCACATGTTCTCTCGGTTTCTTCGCGCGTGATTGCAGCATTGCGTCAACACGATTTGAAACATGAGCTCTGGATCGTAGACGAGAGTCGCATTCGCGTCCGCTCAGCGACTTTGTAAGGAGGACAATTCCGATTGCCTCCCCGCCCACCTCCGAGTACTGTTCCCCCGCAAATCGTCCGATCGGAGGCACGTGTGAAATCTGTCCTGCTCTCGATGTTCGTCTCGGTGGCGGTCCTCGCGGCGGAAAAGCCGGCCGCTCCCAAGCCTCTTCCCGTTCCGGTTGACTACAACGACGTCTTCAAAGGTCTCAAGTTCCGCGAGATCGGGCCCGCGGTGATGGGTGGGCGCATCGACGACTTCGCCGTCGTCGAGAGCAATCCGGACATCATCTACGTCGGCACGGCCTCGGGCGGCGTGTTCAAGACTACGAATGCCGGCACGACCTGGGAGCCGGTATTCGACGATCAGCCCAACTCGACTATCGGCGACGTGAGCGTCGCTCCTTCCGATCCCTCCATCGTCTGGGTCGGCAGCGGCGAGGCCAACAACCGGCAGAGCTCCTCGTGGGGCAACGGCGTCTACAAATCGACCGACGCCGGCAAGAGCTGGAAGCACATGGGGCTCGACGCCTCGATGCACATCGGGCGCATCGTCATCTCCCCCGCCGATCCGAACACCGTCTACGTCGCCGCCGGCGGCAACCTTTGGGGGCCGTCGAAAGAGCGCGGCGTCTACAAGAGCAGCGACGGCGGCAAAACATGGGCCAGCGTCCTCTTCGTCAACGAGGACACCGGCGCCTCCGACATCGCCATGGATCCCGACTCGCCCGGCACGCTGATCGCGGCCATGTATCAGCGCCGCAGAACCGTCTTCGGATACAACGGCAGCGGACCGGGCTCCGGGATGTACAAAACCACCGACGGCGGCGCGACCTGGAAGAAGCTGGAGAAGGGCCTGCCGTGGGATCCGGATGCGAAGAAGCCGGCGGTTGTGGACAAAGACGCCAAGGAACCTGATCCCGAGGCGGTCAAAGAGATCGGGCGCATCGGCGTCAACTTCTACCGGCGCAATCCCAACATCGTCTACGCCCTCATCGAGCACGCCAACGGCGGGATCTTTCGCAGCGACGACGCCGGCGAGACCTGGACGCGCGTCTCCGAGACCAACCCGCGCGGCATCTACTACAGCCAGGTGGTCATCGATCCGAACAACGATCAGCGCCTCTGGGTGCATGGCGCAAACATGTACTACTCCGAGGATGGCGGGAAGACGTTCAAGACCAACGTCGTGCAGAAGATTCACGGCGACTACCACGCCATGTGGATCGATCCGCGCGACTCCAATCACATGATCACCGGCTCCGACGGCGGCATCTACGCCAGCCACGACCGCGGCCGGACGTGGGACTACCTCAACAACATCGCCATCGGCCAGTTCTACGAGATCGGCCTGGACATGCAGAGGCCGTATCACATCTGCGGCGGCCTGCAGGACAACAACGTCTGGTGCGGCCCGTCGGCCACGTTCGACACGCACGGCATCGCCAACTCCGACTGGTTTACCGTCGGCGGCGGCGACGGTTTCTACGCGCAGATCGATCCCACCGATCCGAACACCGTGTACGCGGAATCGCAGGACGGCAATCTGCTGCGCCGGAATCTGAAGACGCACGAGTCGCGCTCGATCCGGCCGCCCGCGGCCGAAGGGGAGCGCCTCCGTTTCGAATGGAACTCGCCGCTGGTCGTCTCCGCGTTCGACAACAAGACCATCTACTACGGCGGCAACTATCTTTTTAGATCGAATGACCGCGGCGACTCCTGGACGCGCCTCGGCGGCGATCTGACCAGCAATCAGGACCGCGACAAGCTCCCGATCATGGGCCGAGTGCCCGACAAGCTGACGATGTCGCGCCACGACGGCGTGCAGGCCTGGCCGGCCATCACCACCATCAGCGAGTCGACGTTGAACCGCGATCTCCTCTACGTTGGCACGGACGACGGCAACCTCCAGGTCACGCGCGACGGCGGCAAGACGTGGAAGAACGTCTCGCCGAAGAAGGGGATCTACGTCAGCCGCGTCATCGCCTCGCGCTTCAGCGAGGGGACCGCCTACGCCACGCTCGACGGCCACCGCAGTAACGATTTCGGCGTCTACGTTTTCATGACCAGCGACTACGGCGATACGTGGAAGGCGATCCGCGGCGGGATCAGCGACGAGGCCGGCACCGTGCACGTCATCCGCGAGCATTTCCGCAATCCGAAGCTGCTGTTCCTCGGCACGGAGCGCGGTTTGTTCGTTTCCTACGATCAAGGTTCGCACTGGACGCGCCTCAAACTGAACCTCCCCACCGTGCCGGTCGACGACATCGCCATCCATCCGCGCGAGAACGATCTGGTCCTGGCCACGCACGGGCGCTCGATCTGGATCCTCGACGACCTCGGTCCGATCGAGCAGATGACCGACGCCATCCCCTCCGAGGATCTGCATCTGTTCGACACCCGCACGGCGACGGAATGGCGCGTCGCCAACCGCAGCGGCTTCACCGGTCACAAGGCCTTCTTCGGACCGAACCCGCCGAACGGCGCGCTCATCACCTACTACCTGAAGTCGAAGCAGGCTGACAAAGAAAAGGTCAAGATCACCGTCACCGACAAAGACGGCAAGGTCATTCGCGACATCGACGGCACCGGCGACGTCGGCGTCAATCGCGTGACGTGGGATCTGCGTGTGCGGTCCGTGAACGAAGCACCGCGCGACGCCGAGGGCGGCCCGGCCGAGCCGGCGGGCGAGCAAGGCGGTGAAGGTGGCGGCGGCGGTGGTGGCGGCTTCGGCGGATTCCAGGGCAGCCCGCGCGTCGAGCCGGGCGAATACACGGTGAAGGTTGTCGCCGGAAAGAACGAGAAGACCACGAAGGTGGTCGTCGACGAAGATCCACGCATCGAGATCTCGCCCGAGGATCGCGCGGCGCGGCGCAAGGCCCTGAATCAGATCGCGCAGATGGCGCAGCAGGGAGCGGCGATACGCCGGTCGATCACCGGCCTCCACACCGCCCTCAAGGATTACAAGAAGATGAAGTTGCCCGACAACGTCCAGAAGGCGCTGGACGATCTGACGAAGAAGGTCGACGACACCTGCCTCAAGATCGCCACGACTGTGCAGTGCGGCCAGAGCGGGCCCCTCGGATCGGCTGGACCGGCGGTCGTCTACACGCCTCCTCCGGTCACGCAGCGCATCACGCAGCTCCTCGGCGGAATCGAGAACTACGCCGCCGCGCCGACCGCGTACCAGCTCGATCAGATCAACGTGCTGCGTGGCTTGCTCACCGAATCGGCGGCCGCGGTCCAGACGCTTACGAAGACCGACCTGGAAGCGCTCAACAAGATGATGCGGGATGCCAACGTACCCTACATCTCCATCCCCGCCGGCGGCGGTGCCGGCGGACGGCGGCCTCAATAATGTTCACGCTCACACTCGACGACTTCATCGCGGTGCGTGCGCGGATCGCGCCGCACATCAAGCACACGCCGCTGCTCACGTCGCGGCAGTTGAGCGAGCGCACAGGTCTGGATGTGCGCATGAAGGCCGAAATGTTTCAGCGCGTCGGCTCGTACAAGATCCGCGGACCGCTCAACAAGTTCGCATTGATGCCCGAGGAGCAGAAGGCGCGCGGCGTAGTCTGCTCCTCGGCGGGCAACCACGCCCAGGGCGTGGCCCTGGCGGCGAAGATTCACGGCATCCGGGCCGTCGTCTGCATGGCCGAGAACGCCACACCGGCCAAGATCGCCGCCACCCGCGGCTACGGCGCCGAGGTCGTGCTGCACGGGATGATCTGGGACGAGGCGAATGAGAAGGCGAAGGAGCTGGTGCGCACGGAGGGGCTCACCTACGTTCACCCGTTCGACGACGAACAGCTCATCGCCGGCCAGGGAACGCTGGGCCTGGAGATCATCCAGGACTGGCCCGAGGTCGACGCGGTGATCGTCCCGATCGGCGGAGGCGGATTGATCTCCGGCGTCTCGATGGCGGTCAAGAGCCACAACCCGAAGATCCGCGTGATCGGCGTCGAATCGTCCGACGGACCGGCGATGAAGAAGAGCATCGAAGCCGGCCACCTCGAGACGATCGACTGCAAGACCATCATCGACGGCCTGCGCGTCCGCCGCGCCGGCGAGATCAACTTCTCCGTGGTGCAACGCTTCGTCGACGAGATCGTAGCCCTCCCCGACCGCGAGATCTTCGACGCCATGATCTGGATCATGGAGCGCTGCAAGCTGGTCGTCGAAGGCGCCGCCGCCGCCCCGGTGGCCGCGCTGCTCCACGGCCTCGTCCAGCTCCCACCCGGCTCACGCGTGGCGGTGGTGCTGTCGGGCGGGAATGTGAACCTCGATCAACTGCGGTCACTCACTTGGAACTGATCGACGAATTGATAAGGGACCCGCGCTTCATCCGCGGCATCGCGCTCTTCAACGACGGCGAGTACCTCGAAGCAAGCGATTGCTTCGAGGAGCTCTTCTTCGAAGGCGTCCGCGACGAGCCCGACTTCATCCGCATCTTCCTCCAGTTCAGCGTAGGGATTCATCACGCGCAGATGGGTCAATGGCGTCCGGCGGTGGAACGGATCGAGGAGGGGCTGCTGCTCGTCGCAGCCAACGAGAACGATCGGGGAATTGACCTCGCTGTCCTTGCGACTCAGATGAAGGCGGGAGTGAGGAGTCTGCGCGACAAGAGCAGGCCGGTGTGGCCGGTGATTACTTTTTCGTGAAGACAGACCGGACTCACGCGGAGACGCGGAGGCGCGGAGAAGAAAAGCTCGACTCCTCCGCAAATGCCGCCCCAGATATCTCCCACGTGGCGTACTATCTTGCGATGCCAATGCTCGATGACATCTTTGCTTTGCAGCCGCCACCTGAACTGTATCACTACACGTCATTTGGCGGCTTTCTGGGCATCATAAGGTCATCGACTTTATGGGCAAGTAGTGTTCATTACATGAACGATGCCAAGGAGTTCGCGCTTGGGCTATCGCTGACTGCCACTGTGATCGACAACCGCACTGCCGATCAAACACTACCCAGCGACGAATCGGCCTTCCTCCACGGACTGAAGCAACGCATAGACGGCATTCGTCATATAAACGTTTTTGCAATTTCGTTTTCACATGTGCCGGACCTTCTTAGCCAATGGAGGGGCTATTGCCCACCGGGCAAGGGAGTCAGCCTTGGCTTTTCGTCGGTGCTGCTTCAAGCGCGCGCTGCGGCTCAGGGCTTTAAGCTTGTGCCCGCTGTGTACAAGACGGATGAACAGGAGCGAGTAATAGAGGAACTTGTCGATCTGACGCTAAGGAGGTATCGTGCAGCGCCGAGCGCGGAGGCCGATCTGCAGCATTCCTTCGGCTACGACCTAGCCCTGAAACAAGCGAAGAAATGATGTGAGAAAGAGGTGGAGACTCGAAAAGCCCCGTGTTTCAATTGTCTTGTCGAAGAACGAAAGAAACAGGAAA
>JADGNY010000062.1 GCA_017883235.1 Thermoanaerobaculia bacterium
GGACCTCGCTGCAGAATGAGGACTCCGCCGCCACGGTGGCCGTGCTCGGGGAATCCTGGGTGGCGCAGGCCCAACACGGGACGATGCCGCAGTTCGTGAGTGCGTTCGTGAACGGCAAAGGGAATCGAGTCGTCGGGGGCAGGCTCTATGGCGACCGACGGGCGATCCTGGATTGGGAATACGAGATGGGTGAGACGAATTCGAAGGGCCAGGCCCTCGTAATGAAGCAAGGAGATCGCTGGCGCGTGCAGGATGTCAGCTTCCATTGAAAGGCTATCGCGCAGCCGCGCGTACGCTTGACTTGAAGCGCGGAAGCCAAGAAGCAACAGGCAGGGGCCTGACCCCACAATCAGGGACCGTCAATGTCTCTAGAGACTCCATCCTGACGCGGAGCGCAGCGACACCGTCAGGATCTCCGGTCAGACCGCTCGCTAGTTGCCCATCGGCATGGCCGGCGCGGTCGAACCGGAGATCCTGACAGTGTCGCTGCGCTCCACGTCAGGATGGAGTATCTAGGTTCACATCATGCGCCGCTTCCTTGCGTCTTTCGCGCTGTCACTCCTGGCATCAACCGCGTTTGCCATCGAGCCCCCTCGGGAGAAGGAGCGCTGGACGACGCTGGCAATCGACGAGCTGACGATCTACAGCAATGCGAACGACTTCACCACCCGCAGCGTGGCCTCGAGTCTGGTGCGCCTCCGCGACACGCTCTCCATCGTCACGAAGCTCAAGGTCCGTTCGCCGCTGCCGACCCGGGTCTATATCTTCAGCGATCAGCGCGGCTTCGCGCCGTACTGTGACGCGGCGATCGGCCGGTCCGATCAACTCTCCGGCCTCTTCCTCTCGCACCCGGACGGCAATTACGTCCTGATCGACGGCAGCGCGCGAAGCGTCGACCGGGTCGTCTATCACGAGCTGACACACTACTTTCTCCGCAACACCATTTCCGGCGACGTGCCGCTCTGGTTCAACGAGGGGCTGGCCGAGTTCTACTCGACATTCAAGGAGCACAACGACACCGTTGATGTCGGACTGCCGGTCGAGGAGCACATCGCCTGGCTGCGTACGCAGTCCCTCATCCCGCTCAAAGACCTCTTCGCCATCAACCGCGAATCGAAGGAGTACCACGAGGGCAGCCGGCAGGGCGTGTTCTACGCCCAGTCGTGGGCTCTGGTGCATTACCTGATGATCGGCAACCCGGAGCGGCGCGAGCAACTCGGCACGTACGTCGGCCTGATCGCCAACGGGCGAACGATCGACGACGCATTCCGCACGGCGTTCCACGGCACGTACGACGACCTGGAGCGCGAGCTGCGGAAGTACATCCGCGCCTTCTCGATGTCCTACATCCGCTACACACTCAAAGATCTCAAGGCCGTCGAAGTGCCGGCGCCGAAGCCGCTTGCGCGCGACACACTGCTGGTGGGCCTGGGCGATCTGCTCATGCACTCTTTTTCTCCGCACTTCGGCGAGGCGGAGACGTTCATCGCCGCGGCGATGAAGGCGAATCCGTCGAATGCCGATGCCTACGCGGAGATGGGCGTTGCGAAATCGTGGCAACGGCAGACCGCCGAGGCCGAAACGTATTTCGAGAAGGCCGTGCAACTCGGCAGCCGCGATGCGTCGCCCTACGTTCTCTACGGTGACTCGATCCTCCGCCGCCTCGATGCCGGCATCCGCCGCGGTGCCGGCGCGCCATCGCCGGACATCGCCAGGGCGCGGAGTCTCTTCCGCAAAGCGACGGAGCTGGATCCGCATTCGGCGATCGCCTTCTCCGGCCTCGGCGCGACGTACGCGATGACGGCGGACGATCCGGCCGCCGGCATTGCCGCGCTGGAGCGAAGCCTCGCGCTCGCACCGTCCGAGTGCAACACGATTTACAACCTCATCCTGCTCGAGGTCCGCGCCGGCCTTCGCGATGATGCGGCCAAACGGCTCGATGCATTGGCCCGCCTCTCCGACGATCCGGAGATGGTGCGGCACGCGCGCGAGAACCTGTACATCGCCGATCTCAATCGCGCCAACGCGCTGGGCCGCGCCGGAAAGCACGCCGAGGCCGCCGAGATCATGAAGAGTGTGGCCGCGCAGACGACGAATGAACAGTTGCGGGCCGATCTCAAGGAACAGCTAGCCTCGCTGGACCGCGTAGAGACCACCAATGTCCAGGTGACCGATTTTCAACGCGCCGTGGAAGCAGCCAACACAGGCAGGTTCCAGGAGGCGCTGGCGATGATCGACGCGCTGATGCCGAAAATCACCGAGCCTGAGATGCTCGCCGCCGCGAAGGATTTTCGCGCAAAGGTGACGGAGTACATCGCCGCGACGAAACCGAAGAAGAAGAAGGGTTAAGGAGCGCTGGGTTTTCGCCGGCCCAGGCTGAAACCAGAAACCAGAAACCAGAAACCAGAAAGGCCCGTTCTAGTTTCTGGTTTCTGGTTTCTGGTTTCATTTCTGGCTCCGTTTACTTATCGCCGGTAAACTGGAACTTCGAGACCTCGGACTCGAAATCGCGGCCGCTGTTCACGAGGCTCTGCACTGTGGCGTTGAATTCGCGGGCGATGCCATCGTTGACCTGGGCGATTTCAAGCATGGCCTTCGAGGCATCGGCGATGCGGTCGGTCTCCTGGAGCTGGCGATCGAGGGAATCGCGCATGGCCCGGGCATCCTCGGCGATCTTTTCCAGGGCTGAGGTGATGCCGCGTCCAGCCAGCGACTGCTCATCAGTGGCGTTCCTGACCTGTGCGGCGATCTCGCGCACGCGTTCGGCCTCCATCGCCAGGAGCTCCGTACCGCGGGCCTGCTCGCTCGAGGCACGGTTGATCTCGGCGATGTGATCGGACATCCGCGAGGCCACCCCGTGCAGATGGCGGCTGGCCTGGGCCTGATCTTCCAGAGAGCGCGAGATCTTCGTGGCCATCTCGTACGAATGTCCCGCGCTCCCGACGATCTTCGCTAACGACGCCGAGGCATCGTCGGCCAGATGGACGGTCTCTTCGACACGGCGAACGCCTTCCTGCATCTTGGTGGCGGCCTGCTTCGACCCGCTCTGCACCGCCTTGACGATGGCGCTGATCTCCTTCGTCGATCCGCGCGTCCGCTCGGCCAGCTCGCGGATCTCGTCCGCCACGACCGTGAAGCTTCTGCCGTGTTCGCCCGCCTGCGCGGCGATGATGGCGGCGTTCAGCGCGAGGAGGTTCGTCCTGTTCGTGATCTCTTCGATGACATGGACGATCTGGCTGATTTGCCCGACGCTGCGCTGCAGATCGTCGAGCGTTTCCGCGGTGCTGTTGGTGACGTCGCGCGAGATGTTGATTCCGTCGACCGTGTTCGCCACCGCCCCACCGCCTGCCTCGGCGTCTTCGCGAACCTGACGCGAGATGTCAGCGGTCGATTGCGCGCTGACCCGCAGCTCGGCGATGGTGGAATCCATCTCCGATACGAACGACAGCACTTCCTCGCCGATTCTGGAAAGGACGTCGGCGCGCTGCGACATCTCGTTCATCGAGGCGTTCATCTCCGTCGTCGACGACGATGTCTTCTCGACCGACTGGAAGAGGTAGTCCATGCTGCGGGCCACTTCTTCCGACGAGGCCTGCAGTTCGAGAGCGCGGCTCGATGCGTCCTGCGTCAGCTCCGTGACCGTGTCCGCCGCGCCGAGGACGCCTCTGATGCCGCCGCGTACGTTCTCGACGGCGAGCGATGAGTTTCCCGTCAGCGTCGATTGATCGCGCGCGCGGAGCAGAAGGGACTCCGTGCCACCGGTAATGACGCGAACGCCCTCGGTGATCGTCGAGCCGCTGCCGCCGACGCGTCCGAGGAGCCCGCGCAGATTGGCACGGGTCTCGCCGAAACTGATGGCCAGCTCGCCCACTTCGTCGTCGGAGAAAGCGTGCGACGTCTTGTTGAAATCACCCTGGGCCATGCTGGCGGCCAGGGCGCGGAGCGCGCGTACGGGCCGGACGACGTCACGCGAGAGGAAAAGCGTCGCGGCCACGAAGGCAGCCAGCGTGAAGAGCGCGACGATGATCGTGTAGAAGGTGATCTGCAGCGGGATGTTCTGGTAGAGCGACCACGGGATCGTCATCACCAGGATGGAGCCGTCTTTCAATTTGGAAAAAATCGCCACGTGAGGCGAGATGAACTGGGAGCTGTCACCGCTGCCGATGCTCCGGATGGAGTCGACCTCGGAGGGCGTGAGTGCGTCGGGAATGCTCGATCGCATCGCACCACGCGGCGGGATGATGACCACCGCGTATTCGGCCGGTACGTATTCGAGAAGCGTATCGACGATGTGCGGATCGATTTTCGCGGAAAGGTTGGCGCTTTCGAAGACACGCTGGAAGCGGTCCGATGCCGAGGCAATGGCCAGCTCTTCGAGTGTCGTCGATACCTTGGAAGAGATCAGCGCTACGAGCGCGGCGAAGGAGATCAGAAACGAGCCGATGAAAACGATGGCGATCTTGCGGCCGAGCGTAAACCGCCGGCCGATGTACCGCAGTGCGCCGCTATGCATGGCATGCTCGGCAAGCAACCGTTTGCCGGAGGCGTATGCCCAGATCACCGACGGGAAGGCACCGATACACGCCGAGACGAAAAAGTAACCCAAGCCGAGCATCGTCGGCATCACCAGAAGCGCGGCGACGATCGCGAAGAGAACACTGCCCGCGCCCCACAAGAGAAACGTGAGCGTCTCCGTACGCTCGAGGCATTCCGATGCCGGGTCTGAAGCATCTTTCCCGCTCCGGACCGCGACATCGACGGCATCGGCCAGCGGCACAAGCACGATCCAGATCAACACCGCGTTCACCGTAAAGAACACGGCGAAGAGGCCGATGGTCAACGCTGCCGTACGGAACGACATCCCGATCACCTGGCTGAGAAAAACATACGACAGCGGTCCGATGACCACCGCGGGTGGCACCAGCAGCGAGACGACGTACTTATGTGAGAAGGACACGGGTGGCGGGATTATATGTGCGTCTTACCTGTCATCCGCCTGTCATTACCGAGCCCGCCGGAGCCGGGACGGTGAAAACAGATGGAGATGCGGTACTGACGCGGCTGGAACGCGCAGGACCACGGCGGCTTGCGTCTCACGTGGATGTGATGGCGAGCAACCGTGTCAGTGATAACCACGCTTCGCTCCGGTCACGGGATCGGTCAAATTCTCCACCGTGAGCGAGCACGTCTTCGATACCGTCCTCCGTTTCTGAAACCGCAAGAGCCATCGGCCTGGCCGGGACAGCGAAGCTGTAGCCGGCAGTCCGCGACAACCCGAAAAAGGAGAGAACAGATGAGCATTGCAACCCTGCTGCTGAAAGGAAAAGAGTACGACTTTCCTGTCCTTGAAGGGACAGAAGGCGAAACGGCCATCGACATCACGTCGCTACGCGCCAAGAGCGGCGCCATCACCCTCGATCCCGGCTACGCGAACACCGGCTCGTGCACCAGCGCGATCACGTTCATCGACGGAGAGAAGGGAATCCTGCGCTACCGCGGCCATGCCATCGAAGATCTGGCCGGCACCGCGAGCTTCGTCGAGGTCTGTTACCTGCTGATCCACGGAGAGCTGCCCACGCCGGCGGAACTGCTTGTCTTTGACGATCAGTTGACACGGCACAGCCTCATCCACGAGGACATGAAGAAGTTCTTCGAAGGCTTCCCTCCCTCCGCCCATCCGATGGCCATTCTCTCGGCCATGATCGCGTCCCTCTCTGCCTACTATTCCGAGCACGACAACGAGTTGAACATCATCCGGCTCTTGTCGAAGGCGAAGACGATCGTGTCGTTCGCTTACAAGAAATCGATCGGACAACCGTTCATCTATCCGTGCAATGCTCTGAGCTATACGCAGAACTTCATGCAGATGATGTTCGCCGTGCCCGCCGAGGACTACGTTGTTTCGCCAGTCGTCGACCGCGCCCTCAATCTGCTCCTGATCCTGCACGCCGATCACGAACAGAACTGCAGCACGTCGACGGTGCGGATGGTGGGCAGCAGTGGCGCGAACCTCTTCGCGTCGATCTCGGCCGGCATCTGCGCGCTGTGGGGACCGCTGCACGGCGGCGCCAATCAGCAGGTGATCGAGATGCTGCAACAGATCCGCCAGTCTGGCCAGAGCGCGCGGAAGTTCGTGGAACGCGCCAAGGAGAAGGACTCCGGCTCCAAGTTGATGGGGTTCGGGCACCGCGTTTATAAGAATTTCGACCCGCGTGCCACGATCCTGAAGAATGCCGCCGACCAGGTGCTGGCCGCCCTCGGCATGCGCGACCCGCTGCTCGACACGGCCATGGAACTGGAGCAGATCGCGCTGAGCGATCCGTATTTCATCGAACGGAAGCTCTATCCGAACGTCGACTTCTACAGCGGCATCCTCTACCGCGCCATGGGCATCCCCACCAACATGTTCACGGCCATGTTCGCCCTGGGCCGCCTCCCCGGCTGGATCGCACAGTGGAAGGAAATGGTCAAAGAGCCGAAGACGAAGATCAATCGTCCGCGGCAGTTGTACGTCGGCAAGACCGCTCGCGAGGTCGAGTCAGTCGAAACCCGCATAGCTGCAACAGTTTGAGAGGAACGGCGGCGAAAGCCGCCGTTTCGCCTTTGCCTCCTGTCCCGGCCGGAACCAATGCCGGAATGTCTGCCGGCCGGAAGATCTGCGACACACGCTACGCTAGAATCCGTCCACCATGTCGAGGTCTCGCGGTGTCTGAATCAAACGACCGCGAAACCTCGCAACCTCGCAACCGCGCAACCGCGTTGATCACCGGCGGCTCCCGCGGCATCGGCCGGGCTGTCGTCGAGCGCCTCACGCGCGACGGCTGGAATGTCGCCTTTACCTACGCGACGTCGACGGATCTGCCCGAGGGCCTGGCGCTTCAGGGTGACGTCCGCGACTCCGCGCGCAATGCCGCCATCGTCGACGAGGTGATCGCGAAGTTCGGCACGCTCGACGCGCTGGTGAACAACGCCGGCATCCGCCGCGACGCGCTGCTCTACAACATGACTGACGAGGAATGGCGCGAGGTCATGCAGACGAACCTCGATGGTGCGATGTCGATGACGAAGGCGGCGTTAGCGCCGATGATGAAACAGCGCCGCGGCGCGATCGTGAACGTCGCTTCGCTCAGCGGACTTCACGGCGTCGTCGGGCAGACGAACTACGCCGCCGCGAAGGGCGCGCTGATCGCCCTCACTCGCTCACTGGCGCGGGAAGTCGCGCGCAGCGGCATCCGCGTCAACTGCGTCGCGCCGGGCCTCGTCGATACCGACATGATCGCCATGCTCGACGCCGAGGTGAAGAAGGAGATGATCCGCACGATTCCGATGCGGCGCGAAGTGAAGCCCACCGAGGTCGCGGCGGCGATCGCGTTTTTGCTAAGCGACGATGCCAGCGCGATTACGGGGCAGGTGCTGTGCGTGGATGGGGGAACGTCGGCGTAGCCGCTTACCGCGGAACGAACACCCTATAGATCAGCGCCGTACCGAAGCCCCACGCTCCATTCACCAGCAGACCGACCATCATCGTCTTCGGATCCCATCCGCCGGCGATCGGCATGTGTTTAAGCGGGGCGACGATGAACCAGGCTACGAGCGTCGGGAAGATGGCGCCGAAGAGGATGGCGGCGATCCAGAACGCGGATCCGCGGCGGCGCGCGATCACCAGCATCATGATGACGCCCCACACGCCGCCCCAGAATGCCAGCGAGATCACCGCGGGCATTCCGAACGGCGGCACCGGATTCATCGACCACGGCGCACGCGGCACATAGCCGAAGTGGTGCAGGCACCACAGCACGGCCTGATGGAAAACGAGGGTAGCGACGAAACCGGCGATGAAGGCAACGATTCCACGTTTGGCCATGATCAAAGCACCCTTCGAAAGTAGTCGATCGTCTTTGTGAGTCCCTCTTGGAGCGGTACCACCGGCTCCCAGTGAAGCAGAGTCCGTGCCTTGGTGATGTCGGGACGCCGGATTTTGGGATCATCCTCGGGAAGCGGACGAAACTCGATCGGGGCGTTGCTCCCCGTAAGCCGCTTGATCTCCTCGGCGAACTGCAGCACGGTCATCTCGTTCGGGTTGCCGATATTCGTCGGGTTGACCTCATCCGACATCAGCAGCCGGTAGATGCCTTCGATCAGGTCGGTGACGAAACAAAACGACCGCGTCTGCGAACCGTCGCCGAAAACCGTCAGCGGCTCATTGCGCAGAGCCTGGGAGATGAAGGCCGGTACGACGCGGCCGTCGCGGATGCGCATGCGCGGGCCGTAGGTGTTGAAGATGCGCACGATGCGCGTCTGGACGCCATGGAAGCGGTGATAGGCCATCGTCATCGCCTCGGCGAAGCGCTTGGCCTCGTCGTAGACACCGCGCGGGCCGACCGGATTCACGTTGCCCCAATAGTCCTCTTTCTGCGGGTGTACGAGCGGATCGCCATAGACCTCGGAGGTGGAGGCGATCAGGTAGCGCGCCCCTTTGTCTTTGGCCACGCCGAGCGTCTTGTGCGTGCCGAGCGATCCAACCTTCAGCGTCTGGATCGGCTTTTCCAGATAGTCGATCGGGCTGGCAGGCGACGCGAAGTGCAGGACGTAGTCGAGAGGACCGTCGATGTGGATGTAGTTCGTGACGTCGTACTTCACGAACGAAAACCCTTCGCGTCCGATGAGGTGCTGGATATTCGCGGGATTGCCGGTGATGAAGTTGTCGATGCAGATGACTTCGTGGCCGCGCTCTAGAAACAGCTCGCAGAGATGGGAGCCGAGGAATCCGGCGCCCCCGGTGATCAGGGCACGAGTCACTGGACGTGCTCCCGACTACGCGCGTCCTCGGTACGGCCGACGGAGATATACGTGAACCCCTCGGCTTTCATCCGATGCGGATCGTAGACGTTGCGGAGATCGACGATCAACGGCTGCTTGAGGAGCTTCTTGACACGCTCGAGATTCAGCGCACGGAACTCGTTCCACTCCGTGGCGATGACCAGCGCGTCGGCCCCTTCCGCGGTCTCGTACGCATCGCCGCAGTACGTAATGTTCTCGAAGATCTTCTTCGAGTTCTCCATCGCGCCCGGATCGTAGGCGCGGATGAGGGCACCCTGTTTCTGCAGGCCCTTGATCAGCGGAATCGTCGGCGAGTCGCGCATGTCGTCGGTCTCCGGCTTGAACGCCAGGCCGAGAATGGCCACGGTCTTGCCGCGAGCTTCACCGTCCAACGCGCCGATGACTTTGCTGACCATGCGCTCTTTGATGCTTTCGTTGACGCGAAGCACAGCCTCGATGATCTGGAATTCGTAGCCGTATCGCTTGGCGATGTCGGCGACCGCGGATGTGTCCTTCGGGAAGCAGGAGCCGCCGAAGCCGGGCCCCGCTTGCAGGAACTTCGAACCGATGCGGGAGTCGAGACCCATGCCGCGGGCCACATCCTGCACGTCGGCGCCGAGGAGCTCGCACATCACGGCGACCTCGTTGATGAACGAGATCTTCGTGGCCAGGAAACCGTTCGCCGCGTACTTGATCAGCTCCGACGACTCGACGTTCGTCACCACGAAGGGGATTTCCAGCGAGTGCAGAGGCGCATAGATCTCCTTCATCAATCCGATCGAATCCTCGTCGGAAGCGCCGATGACGACGCGGTCGGGCTTCTGAAAGTCTTCGATGGCTGAGCCCTCACGCAGGAACTCCGGATTGGAGACGATCGAACCCTTGTGACCGTTGCCGGATTGGTCGAGGATGCGCTCGATCATCCGGCCGGTGCCGATCGGTACGGTCGACTTGGTGATCACAAGCTTCGGCCCGTTCATATGCTTCGCGATCGTGTTGGCCACATCCTCGACGTAGCGAAGATCGGCCGAGCCGTCCGGCTTCGGCGGCGTTCCTACCGCGATGAAGATGGCCCGGCTGCGCCGGATGGCTTCCGGGAGGTCGGTGGTGAAGCGGAGACGTCCCTCGCCGACGTTGCGGCTGACGATCTTATCGAGGCCCGGCTCGTAGATCGGGATCTCCCCGTGATTGAGTGCGTCGATTTTCTTCGGATCGATGTCACAACAGATGACGTCGTTGCCAAAGTCGGCCAGTCCCGCCCCTGTTACGAGCCCGACATAACCCGTTCCTATGACTGCGATATCCACCTGGAATCCTCCGGGAAAAAATGCGCCTGCGCGCGGCGCGAGATCGTACCTTAAAAGGCAGAAGGCAGAAGGCAGAGGGCAGAAATGGCCCCGAAGCACTTCTGCCTTCTGCCTTCTGCTTTCTGCCTTTAAAAAGGCGGCGCCGTCGAAGTTGTCGTCGGCGGCGGCACATCCGGCGTTTCGCTCTTCGGCACCGGCTTCACGGCCGGCGGCGCCGGTGGCGGCGCGGCGGAAGGCCTGGACGAATCGGTGTCGTAACGCTTTTGAATTCCGCTCTGCTGCCGGTTGCGAATGAGCCAGCGAAGAAGTTTCGACTCGTTGATACCGATCAGGATGTCGTTCACCGATTCGTAAACCGATGGATCGCTGATCAACTTGCCGGCCGTCCCTTCGCCTCGATTGA
Source organism: Thermoanaerobaculia bacterium (assembly GCA_017883235.1). GTDB lineage: Bacteria > Acidobacteriota > Thermoanaerobaculia > Gp7-AA8 > Gp7-AA8 > JADGNZ01. The sequence continues at coordinate 10,531 of JADGNY010000062.1, forward strand.
TCTTGGCCACGGTGTCGTTGAGCTGACGCAGGAGACCGTTGAACTCGACCAGCGTCTTATCGCCGTACTCTTTGTCGTTCATCAGCCGTGGGACGAGACCCTGGCCGCTCTGGTAGGACGCGGTGAGCGCGGCCAGGTTCGCCGAGGTGAGACGAAGGTTCTCGACGAGGTCCAGGACTTTCTTCTTCCCATCGGGATCATTGAGCAGCGCCGGCAACGCGCCCTGTCCGCTCTTCAGACTTCCCTCGACCTCGGTGACGAGCGTCTGCAGCGAACGAGCGCTTTCCTGGAGCGAGCCGGTGAATGACGCGGCAAAGGCATCGTCGTAGACCAGCTTCCCAACCAGCCCCTTGCCGCTCTCGACATGCCCGAGGATGGCGTTTGTTTTGTTGAGCGTCGTCAGAAACGTATCGGTGATCCGCTGCTTCGTCTCCGGTGCACTCGTCAGCTCGCCGATGAGTCCTTCGCCGTGATCGACGCGCCCGAGGATGTTCTTCAACGAATACGAGATCTGCACGAAGTTGTCGACGAGGTCTTCACCGGAGGAGATGAGCTGGTCGACGTTGGTTTGCCGGGCTGCCGGGATCAGCGAGCCGGGCTCGTCCGCGTCGAACTTCGGACTGCCCGGCGAGATGTCGATGTAGCTGTCGCCGGCGAGGAGGCCGAGTTTCTTCAGCCGGGCCCGCGAGTCGGTGCGGATGCGGTCCGCGTACTTGCGGTCGACCATCAGTTCGATGTCGACGTCGCGCATCTTCGGATCGCGCGGGAGAGTGATGTCTTTGATGACGCCGACGGTGACGCCGGAGATCTTGACGGGGTTGCCTTCCGCCAGGCCGGTGACGTTGTCGAGCCGGACTTTGTATTCGTTCTTCCGCGAGAAGATCTTCTGCTCCGATCCGATGAAGAAGACGAAGATCATCAGCACCAGCAGCGCGGCCGCAACGAGAAGCCCGACGCGGATCGTTTTTTCTTTTGGTTTGGTTGCCATCGTTTTGTACCGGTTTCCTGCTTCCCAGATTTCAGTGAGTCGGCTGCGCGGCCGTGACGGCGGATGCTTTGAGGAACTCGCGCAGCACGGGGTGATCGGCGTTGCGTGCTTCTTCCATCGTCCCTACCCATTCGAAAACACCCTCATTGAGAAAGGCGATGCGGTCGCCGACCGAGAACGCCGACTGGATGTCGTGCGTGACCACCACCGAGGTGACGTTCAGTTTCGACTGCAGATCGATGATCAGCTCATTGATCTTGTGCGCCGTGATCGGATCGAGACCCGTGGTCGGCTCGTCGTAGAGAATCATCTTCGGATCGAGGACGATCGACCGCGCCAGGCCGACGCGCTTGCGCATTCCGCCGGAGAGGTCGACCGGCATCAGTTGCTCGGAGTTCGGCAGATTGACCAGCCCGAGTTTCTCGCGCACGGCTCTGCCGATCTCTTCCTCGGACATCTCGGCATGCTCGCGCAGCGGGAAGGCGATGTTTTCGAAGACGGTCATGGAGTCGAAGAGCGCGCCGCTCTGGAAGAGCATCCCGAACTTCTTGCGGACGCGGTACAGCTCCTCTTCCGGATGGTCGGTGATGTCTTCGTCCTCGACGATGACCCGGCCGGTGTCGGGCGCTTCGAGCCCGAGCATGTGCCGCAGCGTGACCGACTTCCCGCTGCCCGATCCGCCGAGGATGACCAGGACCTCGCCGCGATAGACCTTGAGATCCGCGCCGCGCAGGACCTGCTTCGTGCCGTAGGCCTTGTTGACGCCGCGGAACTCGACGAAGAGATCGCGGACATGCGTCCTCCTGTCAGGAGTCTGGCGCGGCTCGGCGCGGCGGTCGGCAACGATCGTCGATTCAGTCATCAGAAGAGGAACAGGAAGAGCTTAGTGAGAAAGAAGTCCATGATCAAAACCGTGATCGACGCCGTGACGACGGTGGCCGTGGTGGAACGCCCGACACCGTCCGCACCGCCGGTGGTGCTCAGCCCGTTGTGGCAGGCGATGAGGCCGATGGCGAATCCGAAGAAGAAGGTCTTGCCGATGCCGGAAGCGAGATCGTTGTACTTCACGGTCTCGATGACACTGCGGATGTAGAAGTTCGAGCTGAGGTGAAGGCTGCCGACGGCGATGATCAATCCGCCGAGGATACCGATGAAGCAGGCCAGAGTCGTCAGGAGCGGCATCATGATCGTCGTGGCCAGAACGCGCGGCACGACGAGCTTGCGGACGGGGTTCGTGGCCAGCGCCCGGAGCGCATCGATCTGCTCGGTGACTTTCATCGTGCCGAGCTCCGCGGCGATGCCGGCGCCGACCCGGCCGCCAACCATGAGCGCCATCAGCACCGGTGCGAGCTCGCGGATCAGCGAGAGCGAGACCACTTTCCCGATGAACAGCGAGCCGCCGAAGTCGGAGAGGGAGTAGGCGGTCTGCAGCGCCAGCACCATCCCGATAAAGAGCGAGGTGATGGCCACGATGGAGAGGGACCGGACGCCGATCTGATCGAACTGCGCGATGACGATCGCACGGTCGATCGGCCCGCGGATGAATTGCTGGACGGTCTGCACCGCCAGATCCGACAGCCCGCCGAGGTAAAGCAACCCCTCGTCCGCTTTCCGCCGGACGCGGTCAAGCAGGGAATTCCCCCGCTCCAGCAGAGTGGGGGTCGCCGGTTTCGGGGCGGTGTCGCTTTGGAGGATAGAGGTCAAATGTATGCAGTTCCGATGACATCACGAACTGTACACCGGTTGCTGGGTTACTTACCCTCCGTCCCGGCATCGACCACCGAGACCATGCAACGCTGCAACCCAGCAACCCAGCAACCCAACCCTACTGCCCGCCGAAAATCGCGCGCAGCAGCTTCCGGATCCCGTGTTCTTTCTGCTTCTGCTGCTGTTGCGGACTCGGCCGGTTTTGTTGGGCAGGATTGAGTAGCAGACCTCCCTGCGCATCCGTCTGCGCGGGCTCGGCGTTATCGCGCCAGAACGGACTCGGCTCACCGCTCCCTGCATGCAGTGGACAGACGGAAGCGGGTTCGGTGCCCGCGACGAAGATCTCGTTCTTCGTCTGCGGGCAATACGGCGTGGCCAGCATTCCTGACAGCGGATCGATCTGCCGTTCGACGACGTCCTCGGGGCGTTTCCAGTCGACGTCGGCAATCATGCCTCCGACGCGATTCATGTTCGTCGTCCAGATCGGGACGCAGGCATCGCCCCCGGCCAGCCGGACGCTGTGGCCATCGTCGAAGCCGAGCCAGACCAGCGACAGGATGCGAGGCGAATAGCCGATGAACCATGCGTCGCGATAGCTGCTGGTGGTCCCGGTCTTCCCCGCGAACGGCCGCGTGAATCCGAGCGCGTGGGCTTTGACGGAGGCGGTACCATAGTTGAAGACATCCTTGAGGATGTCGTTCATCACGTAGCAGACGCTGGCCGGCGCCACGCGCTTCATCTTTACCTCGCGCGACTCCAGCAGTTTTCCTTCGCGCGTCGAGACCGCCAGGATCGAGATAGGCTCGGCCTTCACGCCGAGGTTCGCGAACGCGGAGTAGGCGTAGGCGATCTCGAGAGGCGTCACCTCGAATGAGCCGAGCGACACAGACGGATACGGCTCCAGATGACTCTCGATGCCGATCGTCGCCGCGGTCTTGATCACATTCGGCACGCCCGCGTTCATCGCCGCGCGCACGGCCGGGATGTTGTACGAATGCGCCAGCGCTTCGCGCACCGATACCTGCCCGTGATACTTGAGGTCGTAGTTCTGCGGCGTCCAGACCGCGTTGCCGCTCTTGACGCTGATCGGCGAATCGTCGAGCACTGTCGCCGCGGTGAAGGCCTGCTGCCCGCGCGCGGGATCCATCGCCGTGGCGTAGACGAACGGCTTGAAAAGCGATCCCGGTTGCCGGCGCGCCTGAATGGCCCGGTTGAACTGCGTCTTCGAGTAGCTCCGTCCGCCGACGAGCGCTTTCACGTAGCCCGTGCCGGGCTGGATCGTCAGGACGACGCCTTCAAGCGGCGTGGGCGAGTTGCGCAGATACGGATAGTGCTTGTTCAGTGCATCGATGCCACTGTCGAGCGACTGCTCGGCGGAGCGTTGCATGATCGTGTCGAGCGTCGTGAAGACGCGCAGCCCCTCGGTGCGAAGCTGCGTCTCGGGATAGGTCTCCTTCAACTGCTTGAGCACGAGGTCGACGAAGAACGGCGCGCTGCGCGACATCTTCGGGAAACGCGCCGTCGCCAGCGGACTGGCCACCGCCTGTTCATAATCGGTGTCGTTGATGTATCCCTGCTCTTTCATGAGCTGCAGCACGGTGTCACGCCGCCCCTTGGCGCGATCGGGATGCGAGAGCGGCGAGAGAACATTCGGCGAGCGGATGATGCCGGCCAGCGTGGCCGCCTCGGGGAGCGTCAGGTAGGTCACATGCTTGCCGAAATAGACCTGCGACGCCTGCTCGACACCGCTGATCTGCACCGCGCCGTTCTGCCCGAGGTAAATCTCGTTGAGGTACGCCTCGAGGATCTGGCTCTTGCTGTAGCGCGCCTCCAGCAGGACGGCCATCAATGCTTCGTGAGCCTTACGTCCCCAGCTTCGCTCCGGGTTGAGATAGAAGTTCTTGATGAGTTGCTGCGTCAGCGTCGATCCGCCATGCGAAATGTTCTTGTTGCGGATATCGGTCACCAGCGCACCGAGCGTTCCCCGGATGGAGATCCCCTGGTGGTGATAGAAGTTCTTGTCCTCGGTGGCGATGATCGCTTCGCTGACGACCTTCGGTACGGCGTCGATCGAGACCGGCAGCCGGTCTTCCATCTCGTTGTTATAGATCGACGTGATCAGCTCCGGCTCGATGCGGATGCCGCGTAACGTCACGCCGTCGTCGAGCCGCCGGATGGCGTGCACGGTCCCGCCACCGTCCATCTCGATCGCCACCGGCAACGCGCGGAACTCGATGTCGGGATACTCGAAGTTCTGGAGATAAATCTCGAGCGTCCCACCGGCGTAGCGATACTCCCCGGGGTTCGCAATCCGGACGTTGGTCTCGTGATAGCCGACATGGTTGAGCTTGGGTTCCAGCAGCGCCCGCGGGATGGTCATCCCCGGTACGATCGGCGTAGCATCCGAATAGATCCTGCTCGGCAGATCCCACCGCCGGCTCGAATCGAACTTCTTCGTGATGACGGCGTAGGTGTAGCCAACGTACGCCAGAAAGCCGACGAAGCAGACCATGACGAGGAAGGCAATCCCCGCCGAGTGCCGCCAGAAAAAGTCTTTGATCCCGGAACGGTTAGGCATCGATGTGAGGGTACCAACAAACGAGCCGGATCAGAGATTGCCCGGCTCCCCACGGCGCCTCCGCGCCTCCGCGTTGAGAATTTCTTGTACTCTCAGTCCTGATGGCCAAAATGACCTCCACGCTCTGTCTGCTTGCGCTCCTGGCGACCGCGGCGTCCGCGGACGACACGGCAGCCTCAATCGCTCTTCTCGTGAACGACGCCAACGCCGAGGCCGTCTCCGCCCGCGTGGGGCCGGCGCTGGCGTCAAAGGACAACGTCACCCGCGCGGCGGCCGCGCGCGTGGCGCTCGTGCGCGGGCTGACAAGCGTGCTGACGCAGATTCGCGAGGCGCTGACGGCCGAAAGCGATCCCGACGCCGCGCGCGAAGAAGTTCGGGCACTGGTCATCCTCGGCGACGCCTCCGACATCGATCGCGCCCGTTCCGCCACCCGGAAACTACCGGCCGCGATCGACGATGTGATCAGTAGCGCCGTCTCTCGCCGGCCGGATGCGTTCGAAATCTACGCGACGGCGCTTCGCGCCCAGGGCTTCGTTCCGACCGCGAGCTTTTTCACTCAAGCTCTCTGGCGCCGGCCCGCCACAGCGGTCGCTGCCGGCTCGCGGCTTCTCGGCATGCACGACAGCGCCGGCTGGAGTGCCCTTCTGACCTCACTTCGTGAGTCGCAACTGGCCATGCAGCCCGGCGTCATGGGCGCCTCTCTCAACATGCCGGTCGAAGAGATCCGCGTCGCGTCAGTGTGGTACCTCATCCGCTCCTACCTGCCCGACCCGTCGATGATCGACGAGAATGTGCGCTCCGCGCTGTCCGCTCCGAGGGAGGAAGCGAGCATGCGCGAAGCATTCGGCCGCGAGTTGCTCCGCCGCATGTTGGGCGCCGAACGGAAGGACGATCCGCGCTGGCTGGACTGGCTGCAGAGCGCCGAGGCCGATCCTCTCCTCGGCAATGACGAATCGCTCTTTCAGTACTTCACCGAAAAAGAGTTCCTGGTGCGCAAGAACCACTGCGGAACGGTCAGCTACGACTGCCGGATGCCGGAGCATCGGCCGACCAGGACGATTCCGTCGACGGCCGTGGCGGAGCCTGCCTATTTTCTTCCGGGCGTACTGCCTCCCGGCGTCGCCGGAGCCGTGGTCGCCGAGACGCGATGCAACGGCCCGTGGCTGGCCACCGCCGACGCGACCAGCGACATATCGGGTCGCGTGCAGGCCATCGAGCTGAAGCGTATCGAGATCGATTCTGCCTGCGAAAAAGCGGTCACAACGCTGATGCGGCTCTCGCTGGCCACCCCGTCGTCGATCCAGGCGCCGCTGGCGACCGGCAACATCCTGCTCGTTCACGGCCGGAAACAACCGCCATGCCTCGATGAAGCGCCTCTGTCCGCATCGACAGCCTCCACGATTCATCAGATTGGCGGCAAGGTAACGGCCCCTCGCGTAAAGCATCGCCAGGAGCCGCAGTTCCCCGAGTCGGCGCGCCGGGCTATGGGACCGGCAACAAACGTCATCGTGATCCTGCGCTGCATCATTTCGCACGATGGCTGCGTGCGCGCCGTCCAGTTGATCAAGCAATCACCGTTTCCGGAACTGAACGCCGCCGCCCTCTTTGCGATCGGCCAGTGGGCCTTCGAGCCCGGCCGCCTCGCCGGCGAACCAGTCGACGTCGAGTTCAACCTGACGGTGAATTTCAGGACGTCGGGATGAGGGTAGCCGACGACCGTAGTTGGTTGCAAACTTGCCTGGTTGCCCGTCCGCATCTCCGCGCCTCCGCGTGAACCGTCCTCCGGGGTCAGCAAAAGGAAGCACGCGAACTTCAAAACGAAGCACGCGAGCGTCGAATCGATGCGCGCTAACCTCAGAACGGAGCACCCGAGGATCGAAACAACGCAATTGCTCTTGCCATGGTAAGAGTCAATGTTCGAAACGAAGCAATAATATCTCACCATGGTAAGAACAGGAGGTTCAGAACGAAGCCCGTGAGGATCGAAACGATGCTCGCGAGGGTCGAAACGAAGAACGCGAGGATCGAAACGATCCTCGCGTTCTTGCCATGGTAAGAGCGTTAGCGTCATAACGGCGATATGGATCTCACCATGGTTACAGTTTGACGCTCAAAATTACGAAAGGTCTCTTACCGTGGTTCAAATCGAGGTCGAAAACGAAGCAAGCGAACGTCAAAATGATGCTCGCGAGTTTCAAAACGAAACAAGCGATGGTCGATGCGAAGCAAATGCTCTTACCATGGTACGAGTGTCAGCGTCGAAAACGACATTCGTTTTGATGCTTGCCAGCTTTGTTTCGACCTGGCGCACATCGTTTTGATCCTGACGGAGCAAGCGAGCGCCCGATCGCATACCGGTTTGATCGAACGATTCGAACCTCAGATCGCCTGCACGCAATGTTGCCGCGGAACGTCGCAACGTCGCCTGCAAACCGTCAGAAGGTCGCACCGATCGCCGGGACCTTCGTGGCCATTCGTGGCCAGCGAGAGGGTCAAGCGAGAGGGGAGGGTCAAGCGAGAGGGTCAGGCCCTTCCTTCAAGAGAGAGCGAGGAGAGGGTCAGAGAGAGGGTCAGAGGGTCAGAGAGAGAGGGTCAGAGGGTCAGGCCCTTCCTTCGGAGGGTCAAGAGCGAGGAGCGAGAGGGTCAGAGCAGCGAGAGGGTCAGGCCCTTCCTTCAGGGTCGGCCCTTCCTTCAGCGAGAGGGCCCTTCCTTCAGCGAGAGGGCCCTTCCTTCAGCGAGAGGGTCAGGCCCTTCCTTCGGCCCTTCCTTCGGAGGGTCAAGAGCCCTTCCTTCCGAGAGCAAGGGGCCTTCCTTCCGAGAGGAGAGGAGGGTCAGGGTCCGAGAGGGTCAGGGTCCGAGAGGGGTCCGAGAGGGGGTCCGAGAGGGTCAGGCCCTTCGTCATCCCTTGCGTCATCCCTTGGAGGGAAAGGGAGGGAAAGGGGGCCAGGCCGTTAGAGGGGGTCGGAAGGGTCGGAAGGGGGGTCGGAAGGGTCAGGCCCTTCGTCTTCCCACCGCAAGAGAGCCATGCCTGGCTCATGTGGCTGGAGGGATCGTGCTGGAAGGATCGCGGTGAGAGGCTTTCACGCTCCGAGTAAGGCGACATTCCTTTCGCTACATTTCTGAGCCACGACGCGCAGGTGTCGCCTGACGTGGTTCTCAATCCGGCAAGGAAACCAGAAACAGCTTTCCGCTGTAGGCCGGTTACTCGCAGGTTGACGCTACGCAGCGCGCCGGCTCTTACGCGAGCTGCAAGGTGGTGATCGCTTGTCGCGCGAGACCTTGTAACACTTCGTCGGCGGCCAGTTCACGATCACCGCGGCGAACCAGCGTCGAAATGTACCCGGAGCTTCGAAGTCGGAGAGCGGCGGCGATCTCGCGGAGACGCAGCAGCCCTTCGTTCCATGCAATCCACGCGGCCAGCATGCGGGGGACGCCGCCGTGTCGATGCCGCAGATCCTTCTCGTCAATACCGCAAGTCTTCGCAACCGCCTTCACGACCGTGGCCATCTTGAGCCGAGGGATCAGCCGTTGCGTCATCGCGTGCTCGTCGCTCCGTGGCTTCTCCGCGACAACCTTCCGCATCTTCTCGATCCACTCCGCGCTGCCGAGGTAAATCTGCCCGACTAGCTTCTCCCAGATGGACTCCGTCGAGCCGATCTTCGCCGTCACGTATTCGCGATACATGTCGTGGCACTTCGGGCGCTCCGTATGGAGATCAAACAGCCACTCGGAGTAAAGCCACTCCGGGATCAGCTCGAGGCCGGCGTGAGCTCGGTAGCTCGACCACCGGTACTCGGCCGGATCGGCGACCATGCCCGCGCGGACGGGATTCAGGACGGTGTAGCGCCTCACCTCGTCCAGGTAATTCTGCTCGTCGACGAGAATCCCCTTGTAGCGGCCCTGGAAGAGGTGTCCCACACGCTCGTATCGCTTGTTGAATATGCGAACGTATTCGCTGTTCAGCCAGTGCATCCCCTTCGCGAGCGTGCGGAACGGTGTCTCGATGACGAGATGGTAGTGGTTCGTCATCAGGCAGTACTCGTGGAGACGCCATCGGAACCGTTTCACCGCGGCGGCGAGTAAGGAAAGGAACAGCAGGCGGTCGCGGTCTTCTCGGAAGATGTCCTTTCGCTCGTTCCCTCGGGATGTGACGTGCCAGAAGGCGCCTTCGTATTCGAGTCTCAGAGGTCTTGACATACTCCGAGGATCCCTCGGCTGCGCGAAAACACGTCAAAACTCCACCGAATCGGCCGAGGAGTTTCCATTCCGAGGAGGTATCGGGAGCGTTTCTCTACTGCAGGTAGAGCGGCGATGGAGAAAGGAGAGAAGCAGAGGCATGGCCCCACTCACTTTCACTCACTTTGGCCGAGGCCTGACCCCATTCACCCTTTGACCCCATTCACCCTTCGCATTCACCCTTCGAGAGAAGCAGAGGCCTGACCCCATTTTGACCCCATTTGACCCTGGCCCCATTGACCCCATTCACTCCTTTGAGGCCTGGCCCCGATCAACAATCCGAGTGGCCCAAGTATCAGTCCGTAAATGAGTTACGCACGACCGAAAACCGAAGGCCTGACCCTCCTGATGACCCTACTGATGCTCTCGTGATGACCCTCCTGATGCTCTCGTGATGCTCTCGTAGGCGACTTCGGAATTCGAGCCGCATGGTCTTGACATACATACGAGGATCTCCTCGGTTGAGACGAAACATGGATTTTTTTTGCTGCAGGGGGTAGGGAAATCCACCGCTGCGACACTCTAGATATTGGGAGATGACGGTTGCAACCGTCACCATCGACTAATATATCGAAATTTAGTGGAGGTCACCTCGATGTCGATCGATCAGAACCGTACTTCAACAAAGAAGCGGCTTAACTTCCATGACGGTGGTGCCATGGACTATACGTTTGCTCCTGGAACGCTGTCGTATGACAGCCGTGACGGACTGGTAGTGTCGTTCTACCTTAGTATGAACGACGGATCCGAAAAACATATAGGATTAGTACCCCGATCGAACGTCGAGGGAACGCTCGGATTCTTAGCGCCGTTTGGGCTCACGCTTGCAGGCGGAAAAAAGCTCAAGGACATTGCAAGCAAGAATGTGTACGCCAGCTTTGGTGCGTTCTTGTTGGTTGCTGCTGCAACGATTCCCGTCAAGTTGTACCTCGACAAGGTCAAGACAGCCCATTCAAGCTACTACACACTGGATGAAGATCACGAACTCTGCATCAAGGAACCAATGTATGTTCGCTAAGTCACTGCTGTCCAAAACAGCGCGGAAACGCCCACATTGACCCTGACCCCATTGCCTGTTGACCCTGTTGCGCAGCGGCGGAGAGCAGCCAAGTAACCTGAGAAACCTTTTGGCGGCAGCTTCCGACTTCGGTGCCTTTGAGCGATCGACGGGTCGGTTTTCGTGCGTTTGTGGCATAACTCACTTACCTCCTCAAGGAAGGAGTGCAACCAACCGAACGCCCCCCTACCATCAATAATGGCGAGTCCGGCACGCGGCGACCTCGAAGGTATGCTTAGCGGCGTTACGGACCGGAAGCAGATTGTCCATTCTGCCCCGGAGATCCTTGCCGGCACTACGTATTCGTTGGCACCCGCCAGCAGCGCGATGCTTCGCGAAGCAAAGACTACCGAAGTATCGATTGGTCAATGAGTTAGGCGCAGTTGAAAATCGTAGGCCTAGCCCTTTTGCTCTTCTCCCGCCGGAAGGAATCGAGCGTCATCGGCCTAGGCTGACAAGCCTCGGTCTTGGCTCTCGGCGCGCTTCTTCGCGGCACAAATAACTCGCGAGTCGTACGAATGTTCAGAAACTGGCAACCTAAGTATCGGTCAATCAACGAGTTAAGCAGAGCCGAGAATCGAAGGCCTGACCCTAGCCCTATGACCCTGCATGATCGTCGCGACAAGTGCCTGACTCGCCTCTGGCGAGAGTCCGCTCCAACGAAGAGCTTGGATGCCCATCGGCGGAATCACTTTGATGCCTGCGCAAACAAAAACAGTATCAGGCCAAGGCAACCAGCGCCTATGCCGAACACCACGCCGAGCTCGGTACCGGTGAAGAGTATGAGGATTCCCAGAATACCAATTGCGCAACCGACGACCGATGTGGTGCGTTTTACAGTTGCGGCTCGGGCGACTGCCGCCGCCCTGGCCGGAGCTCCAGCCTCCCACCGGGCCTGGGAAGCTCGGTGTGCTTTTTCGCGGAAGAAGGCTTGGAGCTCGATCGTATTCTCGGCTAGCTTCCACCGTTTCGTGGTCGGGGGACGAACGTGGTCGGTTCCACTAACTCGGCCAGCATCAATCCATTGTCCGAGTTCCGCCAAGGAGAGTTCATATTCGCCGTCCGCGATTCGGATGCGCCATGCTTCTGGTGCGTTGGTGAGTTTCTTCGCCATTGGATCGAGGGCATCTAGCTCGTACTTAGACACCTAACAATTGCACACAGATAACGCATTACCGATCGGTGCGCCGTCGCCTAATCCCGCCTCTCCAGAGGGCGGATCGGTGAGTTATGCGACGACGTAATGCTGCATAACGATGTTTAGAAACGGTGAGCACAGCAATCGCCCTCCCTACACCCCCACCTCTTCCGCCTTCGCATACCCCTCCACCGCTTCATCCTCGTACCCCCCGTGGTACTCGCGGGCATCCGGGCGTTTGATCTGCGAGTGGGGGACGATGCGGTCGCGGCGGGCGCCGCGGAAGTCGGAGAGAGAGTGGAAGCCGCGTGCGTCCATGAAGTCGGACATGCCGGTGGTCAGGGTCTTGATCACGTTCGGGCCGATGGCGTGGTCGAGCATGGCGGCGGTGCAGACCTGCGTCGTGCCGCAGCCGAGGAGAAAGTAGTTCAGGGCATGGTCGAAGGTGGAGATGCCGCCGATGCCGGAGAACTCCTTGTCGGGGAAGGCTTTGGTTAACTGGGCCATCTTGGCCATCGACAGCGGGAGGATGGCTGGGCCGCCCAGGCCGCCGGGGGAGACGTAGCCTTCGACGTTCATCTCGAAATCGAGGGTGGCCGGATCGATCGGCGGGAGGGACGGCCAGGTATTCGATGACACCACCGCGTCCGCGGCGCCGCGGAAGCATGCCTCGGCTTCCTCAACAATGTTCGACGTTGCCGGCGTCAGCTTCACCCACACCGGGATCTTCGACACCTCCTTGACCGCCATGGTCACCACCGAGCAGAGGACCTTGTCCTTGCCGACGTTCGAGCCCATATCGACGCGGTCCATGTGCGGGCAGGAGAAGTTCAGCTCCAGCGCGTCCGCTCCTTCGCCCTGACAGGCCTTGGCCAGCGTCTGCCAGTTGTGCAGCTCCTTATCGTTGCCGGAGCCGGCCATGATCGAGGCGACCAGGATCTTCGTCGGGTATGCCTTCTTGATCGCCGCCAGCTTGCCGATCCACCAGTCCAGCGGCTTGTCGGAGATCAGCTCCCAGTTCCAGGAGGCCATCACCGTCGTGCCCGGGCGCTTCGTCATCGAGAGGCGCGCTCCCTGGTCCTCGGAACGGAGGAACTTCGTCTTCGGACCCTTGACGTTGACGACGGGATGCAGGCCGATCGTCTTCGTCACCACGCCGCCCCACCCAGCCTCGAAGGCGCGGATGATGTTCGCGTCCGACTCCGTCGGCGGTGCCGAGGCCAGCAGGAACGGATTCTCGAAGCGGATACCGGTGAACGTCGTCGACAGATCTGCCATGGGTTCCTCCTATTGGGGAAACGGCGATTGTAACAAGGTTGTGCGAGGGGGCGCGGAGTAGACTGCCGTTTCATGAAGATAGCAGCCGCCGTCATTCTCCTCGCCGCCGCTAGTGTTTTCGCGCAACCCGCGCCGGAAAAACAACCCCTCACCGCCCTCCCCTACACGCCGAGCCTCGACATCCCGTCGATGGATCGGACGGCGAATCCGTGCGCCGACTTCTACCAGTACTCGTGCGGCGGATGGATGACCAACAACCCCATCCCGCCTGACCAGGCGTCGTGGAGCGTCTACGGCAAGGTCACCGAGGAGAATGAGGAGTACCTCTGGGGAATCCTCCTCGATGCCGCCAAGCCGCGCGCCGACCGCACGGTCGTGCAGCAGAAGATCGGCGACTATTTCGACGCCTGCACCGACGAGTCGCACATCGAGGAGCTGGGGGCCAAGCCGCTGCAGCCGCTGTTGAACGAGATCGCCGCGCTGAAGGCGAAGCACGAGCTGGGAACGTTTCTCGCGCACCAGCATTTGCGCTCGAGCGGAAGCGGCTGGCTCTTCGGCTTCGGCTCGACGCAGGACTACAGCGACGCCTCGCAAGTCATCGCCGAGGCCAGCGCGGGCGGGCTGGCGTTGCCGGATCGCGACTACTACCTCAAGACCGACGCGAAATCGAAAGAGATCCGCGAGAAGTATCTCGCCCACGTCGCGGCGATGCTGTCGCTGATCGGCGAGTCGAAGGCGGAAGCGAAGAAGGATGCCGCCACGGTGATGCGCATCGAGACCGCGCTGGCGAAGGCATCGCTCACCCGCGTGGAGCGCCGCAATCCTTACAACCTGGCACACAAGATGACGGTGGTGGAAATAGACAAGATCGCGCCGGCGCTCGAATGGAAATCGTATCTCGCCATAAGCGGCGTGATCGGCAACGTGCACACGCTGAACATCACCGAGCCGAAATTCTTCAAGGCGGTACAGAAGGAGCTGACGTCCGTCCCCTTGGCGGACTGGAAGGCCTACCTGCGCTGGCACGCCGTTCATAGCCGCGCGCCGTATCTCTCGAAGAAGTTCGTCGAGGAGGATTTCAACTTCTACCGCAAGACGCTGCGCGGCGTGAAGGCGATGCCCCCGCGCTGGAAGCGCTGCGTCCAATACGTCGACCGCGCCCTCGGCGAAGCGCTGGGGCAGGAGTTCGTGGCCCGCACCTTCACCGCGGAAACGAAGGCCAAGACGGTCGACATGACCAAGCGCATCGAGACAGCCATGGAGGATGAGATCAAGAATCTCGACTGGATGACGCCGGCCACGAAGCAGCGCGCGCTGGAGAAGCTCCACGCGGTGGCGAACAAGGTCGGTTACCCCGACCGCTGGCGCGACTACGGCAAGCTGAACGTCGTGCGCGGCGACTTCTATGGCAACGGCACGCGGGCGATCGTGTTCGAATCGGCGCGCGATCTGAACAAGATCGGCAAGCCGGTCGACCGCGACGAGTGGGGGATGACGCCGCCGACGGTGAACGCCTACTACGACCCGCAGATGAACGACATCAACTTCCCCGCCGGCGTCCTGCAGCCGCCGCTGTACGACGCCAAGCTCGACGACGCACCGAACTACGGCAACACCGGCTCGACCATCGGCCACGAGCTGACGCACGCCTTCGACGACGAAGGCCGCCAGTTCGACGCGCAGGGCAATCTGAAGGACTGGTGGACGCCGGACGACGCCAAGAACTTCGAAGACCGCATCAATTGCGTCCGCGACCAGTACGCGGGCTACACGATCGTCGACGACATCAAGATCAATTCGAAGCTGACCTCGGGCGAAGACGTCGCGGACCTCGGCGGAACCCTCCTGGCCTACATCGCCTGGAAGGCAGCCGATCCCAACGACACGACGCCGATCGACGGATTCACGCCCGATCAGCGCTTCTTCATCGGCTTCGCCCAGTGGGCGTGTGAGAACCAGCGGCCGGAGAATCTGCGCGCCAATGCCATCACCAATCCGCACTCGCCGGGCAAATACCGCATCAATGGGATCGTGTCCGATCTCCCGCAGTTCCAGAAGGCATTCAATTGCAGCGCGGACTTACCGATGGTGAGGGCGAAGGCGTGCCAGGTGTGGTGATTGGATGAGGGCGGGAGTCGGGGGTCGGGGGTCGTAGTTGAGGCCTCCGACTCCCGACTCCCGACTCCCGACTCCCGAGGAGACCTCATGCGAAAGACCGTCATAGCAGTCGCGTTACTGTTCGCCGTTTCTTCGCAATCACAACAGCCATCGCAGCCGCGGGCTGCAGAACCGCCTCCGCTCGTCGAGAAAGTCGATGTCTCCGTGGTCAACGTCGATGTGACGGTAACGGATCGCCGCGGGCAGTCGGTGACCGGTCTCACACGCAACGATTTCGAGATCTTCGAGGACGGCAGCGCGCAGGCGATCTCGAATTTCTACGCCGTCGAGAACGCTCAGGCCAGGACTGATGTGCAGCATGCCGCTGATGCGCCGTCTCCGCCGCCCGAGCGGTTCCGCCGCAAGGTCCTGGTTCTGATCGACAACATCAACTCCACCATGCGCGGGCGCAATGTGGCGCTGGCGAAGCTGGAAACGTTCATCAATGATCATTTCGACGATGGCCGATACGACTGGTCGATCGCCACAGTCGACAATCGTGTTCACCTCCTGCTGCCGATGACCTCGGACAAAGCAGTCCTGCACAACATCGTCTCGGAGATCCGGCGCAGCCCGTCCCGCAAAGAGATGACGGCGACCTTTGCCAAAACCGAAGTCAGCCGTTCACTCGACAACGGGACGAACCCGGCACAACTACACCTCGCGCCACCTCAAACCGCGAATGCGGACATCGTAGCGGGGAACAATTTCAGGGAAGAAGCAAACCTGGCTGAGCAGATGATGTTCGCCACTTCCTCAACCGGGGCCATCGTGCAGGCCGCTCGCGCGTTCGGCACGAGCGAAGGACGAAAGATCAT
The DNA here is from genome assembly GCA_017883235.1 of Thermoanaerobaculia bacterium. Classification (GTDB taxonomy): domain Bacteria; phylum Acidobacteriota; class Thermoanaerobaculia; order Gp7-AA8; family Gp7-AA8; genus JADGNZ01. Next base: position 26,488 of record JADGNY010000062.1, read on the forward strand.
TCTTCTCGTCACCGGCCAGTTGCCGCTGGGCCATGTCTCCCCGATCGATCGCATCGGCGGTGACGCTCACAGCGAGCTTGGTAATCACATCCAGACACTGACGAGCAGCGACAGAGAGCTAAGCGACATGCGGGAACAGCTCGTGCGCGAAGCCAACGCCTCGAATACGAGTTTTTACATCATCGCCGCCGACGGCCTCGAACCGCTGGAGCAGGCGGCTCTCACCTCGCACTTCGGCGGGCCGCCGTCGGGATCGAACGCTCCTGATACATCGCCGATGTACTGGCTGGCCAACGAGACCGGGGGCGCATACATGACGGGCAACCGGATGGATCAATCGTTCGCCGAGTTCGACCGCCGGTCGGCCACTTTCTATTCGCTTGGCTACATGCCGCGGCACGCCGAGGATACCCATTACCACCGCCTGTCGGTGCGAGTAAAGGGACATTCCGACTACCGCTTGCAGTATCGCGATGGATATGCGAGCGCATCGACCGACTCGCAAATGAACCGGACACTCCGTTCGCCGCTGGGCGCCTCCATGCAGCCATCGACGATGCCCGTGTCTCTCATTGTGGGAGTGCCGCGGTTCCGAGGTGAAGTAGCCATTGTGCCCATCCAGGCAACCATGTTGATGGAGTCGCTGCAGTACATCACCGACGCGCGCGGCTCGCGGACCCGGCTCCATGTCTACGTTTCGATCTTCGACGCAGATGGCCGCAACATCACTCTGTCGAAGTCGTTTGTCGACGTCTCCGTCCAGCCGAACGAATCAGCCACCGGCCCGATGACGGTCACCATCCCGCCGCTGGCGTTGACCAAGGGAACCTATCGCGTCGTCGTCGCCGTGCGCGATGAGCTGACCGATCACGTCGGACTGGTTTCGCAGAAGATCGAACTGTAGCTCTTCGAGCCGCTCCTACGGCCTTCAGCCGCCACAAACTGACTCGTCTCGTTGTCTTGACTTCATTGCGGAGGTGTGCAATTCTCTGCCTCGCCACGAAATCACTGGACTTCAAGAAGTAGAACGATATGTTCCGTCGCGTTGCGTTGCTGTTTGCGGTGCTCATTCTGGTTAGCTCCATGTCCTTCGGCCTTCCGAGCGGGTGCTCGAACTTCCTCTGTTTTCAATTCGACGACACCAGCTCCGTCTGCAGCCAATCCCTCCAGAATGGCATCGGGGATCGAGCCGGCTGCGTCACGGTGCGCCTAATGGAGGGCGGCTATTACTACGTCACGTACTGCCAGTCGGTGTACTGCTACTACGTGTAACGGGATAGGCATATGAAGTTGGCACCCGCGACGGTCGTGTTGCTGCTGTCGGCGACGACGTTACTCGATGGAGCTGAGCTCGCGCGTGTGGCTGGCCGTGGCATCGATGCCACCACCTGTGATGGTGGGGTGAGCGCACGCCAGTTGTGCGTCGGAGCCGCATGCAAGACACTCACGATCCCATTTACAAGCCTCTCGCAATCGCACGGCAGCCTGAATCTGCCGGCCGGCCGATGGGAGCTCACCGTAACGTCGTCGCGCTGTTGGGCTCCGGCAGTCACTACGGATGCAAGCGCCTCCAGCACCCTTCCGATCTGGCCCGCTGCCGCAATTCACGGAACTGTCGATCCCGCTACCGGCGACATCTCGGGCACCCTCCGGGCTGAGCTTAGACTCACCGGCGGCGGTGATGAGCAAGACGCACCACGATTCTCGGAAGACTGCACTGTCGCGAATGCGCGATGGAGTTGCCGCGTGCCGGCAACCGGTTTTCACTTCCGCCTGTCACTCGATCAACATGCGCCGTGGTACGCCCGCAACGTCCGCATGAGCACCGGCGAAGAGAAGGACTTCGGCGCAATCCGGATCGAACGTGGAGCGTCTGTCGCCGGAACGATCGCAACGACGCGCGGCAGCCACGAGGAAACGGTGGTCGAGCTCACGCCCGCGTCCCCCTTTCCCTCGTCTCCGCCTCAAAAGACCAAACACCGGCGTGTGGTGGTGAAAGGAGCCAACGGGGGCCTCTTTCAGTTCACGGCAGTGCCGAAGGGAGCCTATCGCCTCACCGTCTCGCGGCCCGGATGGCTACCGGCGGAGGTGAAGTCGATTCGCGTGGAAGAGGGACGGGAATCCTTCCTGGAGAAGCCGTTTCAACTTGTAAGAGCTGCTGTCCTCGATGTCTACATCACTCCACCGTTGTCGGCCGAAGAAGAACCATGGCTTGTGCGTCTCGAGACCGGTGGCGGAGCAGTGAACAAGATAATCTCTGAATCCCCGGCCTCGGTTTCGGGGGAATGGCGCAATGATGCGCTGCGTGCAGGAAAGTACGCTCTGTCCGTGGTTGACCGGCACGATAACGTTCTCCGCCGGGAGACCGTTGAAGCGAGCGTCGATGCAGCACCTCAGTTTCTGAAAATCATCAAAGTTCACGTCCGCGGCGTAGTCAAGATGGGCACCGTTCCATTCGAATCACAGATTGAGTTCTCTGATGTCGAAAACTCGGCGGACATCACTCTTCAGGCAGACGCTGCGGGCAAATTCGAGGGGATTCTCCCGCACCAGGGTCGATGGTTCGTCCAGATTCTCAACCTGGCGAAGACGTTCTACGTGAAAGATGTCCCTGTCGAGGTCAAGCGAACGTCCGAGGAAGCGGTTGCTACCGTTAACGTCACCTTGCCCGGCGGCAAAGCAAAGGGGCGTGTAACCACGAAAGCCGGAGATCCCGCGAAAGCGGATGTCATCGTATTCCGTGACGGCGGCAAGATAAGCGGGGATGGAGCAACGCTACCGGACGGATCTTTTGAAGTAGAAGGTCTCCAGCCGGGGCCCGTCACTCTCGTCGCCGTTACGAAGGGATCGGAAAGCGATTATGTCTCCTACCTGGTCGCCGAAGACGATCCCGCCATTGCGCAAATCGTGATGGAAGACCTCACGGAGGTGAAGTGCCAGCTAGTCGCTGAAGACGGATCTCCCATCGTCGGAGCCCTCATCCGGTATAGCGCAGCGGGAATGACGCGGAGGCGCGAGGCGATCAGCGATCCGAGCGGACAGTTCTCGATTCGGATTCCGCAGGACACACATAGCCTGCTGGCGGCCGTCGTCGTCGAAGGATTCCCCGTGACGCTTCGAAAATTGGATCCCGGGAGTTCTGAGACGCAACTGATCATTCTCGGCACTGCCTCGGCGTCGCTCCATGTCGTGCTGCGTCCCGGCGGCGGGAACTGGCCACTCGTCACGTTGGACGGCCAGGCGTTTCTCTCGATCACTGCCTTCCTGGGGCTGCCGTTACCGGACGGGCGTGTGGGTATGGTCGACGACGGTATCCAGGTCCCGTTCGCGCCGGGTGTCTACACGATTTGTTCCGCGCGAGGGGACAGCAACTGCCAGGTTGCCCGTGTGGCCGCGGGCCACGATGAGACGGTCTTCATGGACGGGGCGAAATCGAAATGAAATACGCATTCGTTGTGCTGGCAACGCTGGCGACATTGTCCGATATGGCGAAAACGACCGGCGCTGTGCCAGAACAACCGGGATGGCTGGGGCTCGGCTACACGTATAACGTGACAAACACAAGGACAGGCCGCACGGTCTGGCTCTTCGTACGCCAGCTCGCGCCAAAGGGCCCCGCAGAGCTGGCGGGCTTGAAGGTTCAGGATGTCATCACCGGCATCAACGGCAAGCAGATTTCCTACAGAGACGAGCTCGAAACGCTGCATTTCTTCAGCGGAATCCACCAGGGCGAGCATGTTCAACTGCAAGTCAGCCGCGGACGTACCGTACAAACCGTCACCGTCGTAGCCGATGCGCTTCCTTCCGAAATGGCCAAGAGGCGCCAGCTCAACGAAGAGGTAGCGAAACGGCAGCGAGGACAACCCTGATCGTCTCTCGCGCTGTGTCTCTTCAATTCCCCTCTTAAAGCAACCTGGCAGCCCGCGCGGCAGAACGATTTAGGCAGAGAAGATGTCTGAAGCCTTGATCAACCAACGCTGCCTGCCGTGCCTACCCCGCCTCCAAGTACCTCTCCACACACCCCGCCAGCTCCTTGATGTCGAACGGTTTGCGGAAAACGCGTTGCACGCTGCCGGGGCAGCGCTGGGCGATGGCGACGTCGGGGAGAATCGTCTTTTCGGCGCTTGTGATGATGAGAACCGCCGGCGGGTCGTGGAGCGACTTCACCGAGGGATCGACGAGGAAAGCCTCGAGGGAGTCGAGAACGTCGATTCCGCTCATTTTCGGCATCATCACGTCGAGGATCATGACGGCGTAAGGGTTCGTGACGATCAGGTGCAGCGCCTCAACGCCGTCTCGTGCGCCGTCGACGTTGACCAGATCGTGACTCTTCAGATATTCGATGAGCAGCCGTCGGATGGTGTCGTCATCTTCAACGACCAGCACGTTGCTGTTGGGCATGGGGAGCACTCCGGAACTGGTCCGTAGCATAAAGTTCGCCACATGATCGCTTTCGGCCCCGACGTGCTGCACGATTTCGAACGCGCCTCGGGGCTCGAATGGCTGGAGACGAACGGTCTGGGGGGCTGGGCGAGCTCGTCGATCACGTTCGCGAACACGCGGCGGTATCACGGGATGCTCGTCGCCGCCTTGCCCGGCCGCACGGAGCGGACCGTGCTCGTCGCGAAGCTTAATGAGACCGTGGCCGGCGTCGATCTCGCCGCCAACCGTTTCCCGGGCTGCATCCACCCGCGCGGCTTCGAGCATCTGGTCTCGTTCCAACGCGGCCTCTTTCCGGTATGGGAGTACGTCACCGGCGGCGTCACCCTGCGCAAAACGATTGTTGCGCCGCACGGCAGGAACGTGACCATCGTTTTGTACGAGGTCATCGACTGCGCATCGCCCTTTCCACTCCGGCTCTCCCCCTTCCTCGCCGGCCGCGACTATCACTCCCTCATCCACAACAGCGACGCGGCCCTCCCCTACGTCCATATCAGCGTGCCCGGCGCAACGTTCGAAGCGAAGCCCGATCGCTGGCGGAATTTCGTCTACGACCGCGAGCGTGAACGCGGCCTCGATTGCGAAGAGGACCTCTTCACCCCCGGCTCGTACGTCATCACTCTGAAGCGCGGCGACGTGTTGCCGGTGGTGCTTGCGACGGAGGACCGGAAATGGGATGCCCTGGCAATGATCGAAGAAGAACGCCGGCGGAGGCTTGCGCTTTACGGGGGTCGGGAGGCGGGGGTCGGGAGTCGGAGAGAGGATTCCGTATCGAAATCTCCGACCCCCGACTCCCGACTCCCGACTCCCGATCTGATACTCGCTGCCGACCAGTTCCTCATCGAGCGCGACGACAAAAAGACCATCATCGCCGGCTATCACTGGTTCACCGACTGGGGACGCGACACAATGATCGCGTTGCCGGGACTCTGCCTCGCCACCGGCCGCTTCGATGATGCAAAACAGATCCTCCGCCGCTGGCTGGCCGCGGCCAGCAACGGGATGATTCCCAACCGCTTTCCCGACGGCACGAACGAGCCTGAGTTCAACTCAGCCGATGCCGGCCTTTGGCTGTTCATCGCCATCTGGCGCTATCGCGAAGCGAGCGGCGACGAAGTCTTCGTCCGCGAGGAAGCGTTGCCCGTACTTCGCGAGGCCATCAACTGGCTCGAGCGCGGCACGCGGTACAACATCCACGTCGACCTCGACGGCCTCCTTTATGCCGGCGCGCCAGGCGTGGCGCTGACGTGGATGGATGCGATCGTCGACAGCGAGGCGGTGACGCCGCGGCGCGGCAAGCCTGTGGAGATCAACGCGCTCTGGTACAACGCCCTCCGGATCGTGGCCACGCTCACCGGCGATGCCGCGCTGGCGTCACGCGCCGATACGGTGAAGGAGGCGTTCGAAACAGCGTTCTGGAATCGCGAGGCGCAGTGTTGTTTCGACGTGGTGAACCCGAACGATGCATCGATCCGCCCGAATCAGCTCTTCGCCATCGCTCTGCCGTTCCCGCTTTTCGACGACGTGCGCGCCGAGGAGATCCTCAGCGTGTGCGAAGCCAAGTTGCTCACGCCTGTCGGTCTTCGCACGCTCGCGCCATCCGATCCGTGCTATCACGGCCAACTCCTCGGCGATCAACACGCGCGCGACACCGCCTATCACCAGGGAACCGTCTGGCCCTGGCTCCTCGGCGCCTACATCGACGCCCTGGTTCGTTATCGCGGCGACGCCGGCCGCGAAGCCGCGCGCGGCCTCATCGCCAACATGCAGGCCCATCTCGCCGACGCCGGCGTCGGCACAATCAGCGAAATCTTCGACGGCGACGCCCCCCACACTCCGCGCGGTTGCATTGCACAGGCATGGAGCGTCGGGGAGGTACTGCGGGTATCAAAACCAGAAACTAGAAACCAGAAACCAGAAACCAGAAATCAAAAGCAGAAACCAGAAACCAGAAACCAGAAACGCAAAACCAGAAACTAGAAACCAGAAACCAGAATGCTGCGCTCCGCCGCCATTTCTGGTTTCTGGTTTCTAGTTTCTGGTTTTGCGTTTCTGGTTTCTGGTTTCTAGTTTCTGCATTTGATGACACGATGGGCAAGATGGCAACCTCCCTCCTCAGCGACTGGGATTACCACCTCTTCAACGAAGGAAGCCACACCCGGCTCTGGGAAAAACTCGGATCGCACGTCGTCACCCGCGACGGCGTGACGGGAACGATGTTCGCCGTCTGGGCACCGAACGCGGGCTCGGTCAGCATCATGGGCGACTGGAACGGCTGGAATCCGGAGGAGCTCTACCTCGAGGACCGCGGCCCTTCCGGGATCTGGGAAGGCTTCGTGCCGCACGTCGGCAAAGGGGCGCATTACAAGTTCCACATCCGCTCGAAGCACAACGGCTACCGCGTCGACAAGGCCGATCCGTTCGGCATCCTTCACGAGACCCCTCCCGCCACCGCCTCGGTGGTCTGGGATCTCGACTACGAATGGCACGACGACGACTGGATGCGCGATCGCGCGCAACGCAACGCCATCACCGCGCCGATGTCGACTTACGAGATGCACATAGGTTCGTGGCGGCGCGACGGCGACAGGCCGCTCACCTACCGCGAGCTCGCCGAGCCCCTGGCCGCCTACCTGCGTAAGATGAACTTCACGCACGTCGAGCTGCTGCCGGTCATGGAGCATCCGTTCTACGGCTCCTGGGGCTATCAGTGCACCGGCTACTTCGCCGCCACGAGCCGCTACGGCACGCCGCAGGATCTGATGTACCTCATCGACGTCCTGCATCAGAGCGGCATCGGCGTCATCCTCGATTGGGTGCCGTCGCACTTCCCGACCGACGAGCATGGGCTGTCGTATTTCGACGGCACGCATCTCTTCGAGCACGCCGATCCGCGCAAGGGATTTCAGCCGGACTGGGGATCGCTGGTCTTCAACCTCGGCCGCAATGAGGTGCGCTCGTTCCTGCTCTCCAGCGCGCTCTACTGGCTCGGCGTCTTTCACACCGACGGACTGCGCGTCGACGCCGTCGCCTCGATGCTCTATCTCGACTACTCGCGCAAGCACGGCGAGTGGATCCCGAACGAGTTCGGCGGCCGCGAAAACCTCGAGGCCATCAGTTTTCTGCGCCGTCTCAACGAGGACGTCTACAAGGTCCATCCCGACGTGCAGGTCATCGCCGAGGAATCGACATCGTGGCCGATGGTGTCGCGTCCGACGTATGTGGGCGGACTCGGATTCGGGATGAAGTGGGACATGGGATGGATGCACGACACGCTGCGCTACTTCGCGCTCGATTCGGTGCATCGCAAGTTCCATCACAACGATCTGACCTTCCGGGCCATGTACGCCTTCACGGAGAACTTCGTGCTGCCGCTATCGCACGATGAGGTGGTGCACGGAAAAGGCTCGCTGATCCGCAAGATGCCCGGCGACGAATGGCGGCGGTTCGCCAACCTGCGGCTGCTCTTCGCTCATATGTACTCGCAGCCGGCAAAGAAGCTGCTCTTCATGGGCGGCGAGTTCGGCCAATGGCGGGAGTGGAATCACGACGCCAGCCTCGATTGGAGCCTGCTCGATTCGGAGCCGAACGCCGGCTTGCAGCGCTGGGTCGAGGATCTCAACAAAGCCTACCGCGACATCCCCGCGCTGCACGAGCTCGACTTCTCGCCGGAAGGCTTCGAATGGATCGACTGCTGCGATACGGAGAACAGCATCGTCGTATTAATGCGGAAATCGAAGTCGGAACAGCCGGTGATCGTGGCGCTGAATTTCACGCCGATGCCGCGCTACAACTACATGATCGGCGTCCCCACCGGCGGCCGATGGGAAGAGCTGCTGAACAGCGACGCCGCGATCTACGGCGGCAGCGGACAGGGAAACATGGGCGGCGTCGATGCCGCTCCCATCCCGCTGCACGGCCGCAAGTGGTCGGTCAATCTGACGCTTCCGCCGTTAGGGGCGGTGTTTGTGATGAATAGCGTTCCATCTGATGAGAGCACCACTGTCTAACGTCGAGAGCCTTCTCCCCCGCGTTTTTCAGCGGGGGAGAAGGTGCCGAAGGCGGATGAGGGGGCCGTTCTCGCGCTGTCTTTGGCTATCTCCACAGGAGCCTTTGTGAATCCTGCTTCGCCATCAGGCGTCGCCCTCGGCGCGAATCTGATTGAACCCGGCCGCTGCGAGTTTCGCGTCTGGGCGCCGTACGTCGACAACATTGAGCTCCATATCGTCGCGCCTGACGATCGGCGCATCGCATTGACGAAGAACGCCCGCGGATATCACGAGGCGATCGTCGATGCCGGCGCCGGCACACGCTATTTCTTCGTCGTCAACGGCAGGGAACGTCCTGATCCCGCGTCGCGCCTGCAGCCGGAAGGCGTTCATGGGCCGTCGGAGGTCGTGCCGCGCGACTTCGAATGGCACGATACGGATTGGCGCGGCGTGCCGCTCGATGACTACGTCATCTACGAACTGCACGTCGGAGCATTTACAATAAAAGGCACCTTCGACGCCGCCATCGATCACCTCGACGAGCTGAAGGATCTCGGCATTACTGCCATCGAGCTCATGCCGATCGGACAATTTCCCGGCACGCGCAACTGGGGCTACGACGGCGTCTACATCGGCGCGGCACAGCAGTCATACGGCGGGCCGTTCGCTCTGAAACGCCTCATCGATGCCTGTCACCGGCGCGGCCTCGCTCTGCTCCTCGACGTCGTCTACAACCACCTCGGCCCCGAGGGAAACTACCTTTCCGAATACGCTCCGTACTTTACCGATCGCTACAAGACACCGTGGGGCGTGGCTCTGAACTTCGACGGCCCGCACAGCGACGATGTGCGCTGGTTCTTCATTCACAACGCCCTGCAATGGATCGATGAGTTCCACATCGACGGACTGCGCGTCGACGCCGTCCACGCCATCGCCGACCGCTCCGCCGAGCCATTCCTCCAAGACCTGACCTCGGCCATACGCGAGCGCGCCGAGACGCTCGACCGGCGCATCTACACCTTCGCCGAATCGAATCTGAACGATCCGCGCGTGATTACGCCAGCAACCGACCACGGCCTCGGCTTCGATTCACAGTGGTCCGACGATCTTCATCACGCCCTCCACACGCTGCTCACCGGCGAGCAGGACGGCTACTACGCCGGCTACGGCCGCACGAGCGATCTGGCCCGCACGTTAACGTCCGGCTATCTCTACACCGGCCAGCACTCGCCCTACCACGGACGCAAATACGGCCTGGCCCCAAAGACGCGCGACGGCAAACAGTTCGTCGTCTTCGCCCAGAACCACGACCAGACCGGCAACCGCATGCTCGGCGAACGCCTCTCGACGATCGTCTCCCCCACCAAACTCCGCCTCGCCGCCGCCGTCGTCATCCTCTCCCCCTTCATCCCCATGCTCTTCATGGGCGAGGAGTACGGCGAAACCGCCCCCTTCCAGTACTTCACCTCCCACGACGATGCGGACCTGATCGAAGCGGTACGCAAAGGGAGATTGGAGGAGTTCGACGATTTCGACTGGCACGGGGAGCCGCCCGATCCGCACGATGAGGGGACGTTCAGGCGCTCGAAGCTTTCTCGTATAGAGCTCGAGGGCCTGCGTAACCTCTTCCGCGAGCTATTGCGCCTTCGTCGCGAAACCCCCGCGCTGCGGTCGCTCGATCTCGATGCGGTCGAAACGCATGCCGATGACGAACGTCGCACGCTGCTCGTGGAACGAGGGGACACGCTGCTGGTGTTGAACTTTAGCAATGAGACGCAGGCGATCGTGTTGCCTTTTGACGGCAACTGGATGTCGATGTTCGAAACGGGCGGGGGGGTGGAGGGGCGGAGGGTGGTGGTGGAGGGGGCTGGGTTCGCCCTGTTCAGAAGGGTTGCGTAGCGAATCGCCAGTCGCTACCCTCTAACCCGACACGTCGTGGTCCGTGGCGGGTGAACCGCAAATCCGTTAAGCTGACAGGGACTCGCAAAGCCGTCAAGATTCATCAGGAAGTGCAATCGTTTGCACGACGTCTAAGGACTTCAGCGCCAGGACAGTATTTTTAGTAGCAGCCGAGTCGCCAGACTGTGGATTCGTAACCGGCTGGGCAATTCCGCTTCGAACTCCTTCGTCACTAGCGCCTTACAGACCTCCCAGAGATCCTTCCCTTGTCTCGGCGCGTCGTCATCAAAATACTTTGACTTCAACGAAGCCAGGCGACCTTCGTCCTCGCCGCTGATCCGACAGTCGCGCTCCGCAAACTCTTCACCCAGCTCACCTGGTGTCATCGGGAGCCCTGCCATTCGACACTCAGCCGCCACGTAGTCGAGCATCACGCTCTCATCGCCAGTCGGAGCGTTGCGCATCAAGACCGCGAAGTGTTTCTGCGCACTACTTACGATCGAATCGTTTCTCACAAGTCTCCGTTCTTCGAACATGCAATTTACAATTCTACATCATTCTCAGATGCTGGTACCAATCGGCGTCAGTTTGGATGGGGGATCTGGTTGCCCTGATCGAATCGCGCGAGTGCGAAGCGGCGCAGGCCTACGAACTGAAAACGTACGAACGATGAGAGAATAGAGCCGGATGCTACTCCCTGAACTCGAATCCTTCCACGCTTGTATTCATGAGGCTTTCCGTCGCCGGGATTTCGACGATGACGCCTCGGGACCCCATGAGAGGGTGCCATTCAACGAAGAAGCCGTCCCTTTGGCTAGGGCGATCGTAAAGAAGTGCCGCGAGGTGGGGATTGATACGGCGCTGTTGGATAAATTCATCATCGATCCGGATGGCTTCAAGGTGAACTCCCAGCCGGGGAAACCTGGCAGGCGGACGCTTGGAGATATCGACTCTGAGCTTGACCGCATCGAAAGCGATCCGCGAGGCGGCGCGTAACATCAAACTGACCCACTACCTCAGTTTGGCGAGCCCCGATTGGCGCCCGTATGGCGATCGATAGCCGCGGCGGATTCGAGCCGAGGCGGGGTCGACCTCGAAACGCCGCAATATGAGCAATCCCCTAGCCGCCTCCAGGAGCTGTACTGCCTGTATGAAGTGAGCGGGTGATCGGCATATCATGACGTGCTCATGCGTCGGGCTGTCACAGGAGTGCTCTTGCTCATCTGTGCGGGGCTTGTGTATGCCGTCGCAGGTGCGCTCGATGAGGCCTTCCAGCGGCACACATCAGTGTTCCTTTGGCTCTGGGTGTTTATCCCAGTGACCTCGTGGTGGTTTGTCCATAACCACCGGATGGACGAGTGGACGAGAGAACCCAAGAACATTCGCCTCCTCATTACGCTTGCGGTTGTCGCGATATCACTCGGATGCAACCGTCACTATCTGCGCTTCGAGCAGCGCGTAGGGCACGCCCTCGTTGATGGCTATGAAGTGGACATCCACGAAGACGATTCGAGCGATAGTCCGGGCGAGATTGATGCGACAATACATTCCGCTCACTGGTACACAACCGGGCTTCTCTACCTTCTCCGGCTGCTGTCAGTGGCAACGGAGTTCATGCTGCCTGCGCTCACCTGGTCAGTGCTCACTCCCAAAGAAGTGCCGCCGGCAGCCGCGGCCTAACCTTTCGCTTGCAGCGGAGCGCACCCCAGAAGCCCGATAGCTTGCCCAGGCTAGATCGCTCGGACTCTAGCGCTTGCCACCACCTTAGACCTTCAACCTGCGGACGTTCGTTTCGGTGAAACCGCGAAGGAGCTCGTTGACGCCGACGTCGAGTGCGCGCGCCAGACGGACGATCACCGGTAAGCCGGGAGCTTTCAGTCCTCGCTCCATCTCACCGACGTAGTTCGTGCTGAGCCCCGTCAGCTCGGCCAGACGTTCCTGGGAGAGGCCGCGGCGCTTTCGCGTTTCGCGTAACGAGGTACCGAACAGCTCGGCCACGGATTGCATGCTTGCACGCTAAAGTTTGGGTATCGTGACCACCATCTTAAGTTGCGGTTTCGAGAGGCCTGCATGAGCAAGATGAGCATGTTCCCCGTTACCGCGAACCTGAACCGCCGCGAGACACTGGAGATCGAGTTACCCGGCTTCCTTGTCCGCGCCCTGCAGGAGCGCGTCCGAGAGGCAAACGAGAGCGCGGACGACGAGGAACGCGTGGATCTCAACCACCTCATCGAGGTGCAACTTGCGGAGTGCGTCACGATCGCGGACGTGGCGCGGCTGGAGCGCGAGGTGCCGGGAATGAGCGTCGCGGTTTCCCGCTGGTTGGCGGCTATGAATGAGTGATCATCGAGACCGTTGATCACCGAAGTGTCATTCCCCAACCTGTCATCCTGAGCCTGCCGGAGCGCTGAGCAAGCGTAGCGAGCGAAAGGCGCGGAGGACGGCGAAGGATCTCAAGATTCGCTGCACTTGCCACAGGCGC
>JADGNY010000007.1 GCA_017883235.1 Thermoanaerobaculia bacterium
TGACAGCGACTTGATCTCGTCGTCGACCTCCGACCGGATCGTCCGCAACTGCTCGACCACATCCTCGGGCGTCGATTTCTGCTTTGCGGCCATGCATCTACCTCCTTGAGCTCTCGGTGCGCGCAATGATACTCCCGGAGCGCCGATTCGCGCTGTCTGAGCGCGCAATGGCGATCATCACGCGCGCAATTCGATGCCATGTGCGCGCATTTGAGAGCTTTAAATTCGTAACTGCGATTGATGCGCGCGCATTTGCGATTTAGGAGCGCGATTGATTACTCTCCGAGCATACAAAGACGATCTCTGAGCGCGCATATGCAATTACCGAGCGCGCAAGTGGGACGTCCCCTCGCGTTCATGCGATCATCTTTGGATGCAACGTACAGCCCTCATCACCGGCGCATCGAGCGGCATCGGCCTCGAGCTCGCGCGTCTCTTCGCCGCCGACAAGTGGGATGTCGCGCTGGTCGCGCGAACCGAGCCCAAGCTGCGCGAGCTCGCCGCGCAGCTCGAGAAGGAGCACGGGATCACGGCTCATGTCGTCGCCGCCGATCTCGCGAGACCGGAAGCGCCCACGGAGATCGTGACCACGCTGATCGATCGGGGCATCGCCATCGAGGCGCTGGTGAACAACGCCGGCTTCGGATTGTCGGGTGAGTTTGTGAAGACCGACCTCACCACCGAGCTGGAAATGATCCAGGTGAACGTCACCGCGCTCACGCACCTGACCAAGCTCGTTCTCCCGCCGATGGTGGAGCGAAAGCGCGGCGCGATCCTCAACGTCGCATCGACGGCGGCGTTCCAGCCGGGGCCCTTGATGGCCGTGTACTACGCAACGAAGGCGTACGTCCTCTCCTTCTCCGAGGCGATCGCCGACGAGCTGCGCGACACCGGCGTCACCGTCACCGCCCTCTGCCCCGGCCCGACCGAGACCGGCTTCGCATCCGCCGCGAACATGGAGGGCTCGCGCCTCTTCAAAATGATCCGGCCAGCGCGCTCGAGCGACGTCGCAAGGGCGGGCTACGAGGCGATGAAGCGCGGAGCTCGCGTCGTGGTTCCCGGCATGAAGAACAAACTCCTGACGCAGTCGGTGCGCATCTCGCCACGCCGGCTGGTGACGACGATTGTGCGGATGATGAATGGCTGAGTCTCTGTGTGGCGCCGGCAACCCTGCCGGCGCGACGCAAGGGTTCGGTCGTGCGCGGCGTCGCGTCGCTCGGGTACTTGAGGCGCGACGTTGCCTCTACCGTTTGCGATCGCCAGCCACGTAGTGTGAAACGAGCGCTCGCTGTCCGCCGCGTTCGACCTGGCGAGGGCGGTAACGATGTTCGGTGATCATCGCAATGAACGCTTCCGGCGATTCGACGGCTGTCTCGAGGAGCCCTTTTGCCATCAGGCTGACGAACAGCGCACAGGAACGCGCCTGACAATTCACCGAACGCTCCGGGTTGAACTCGATGTCCGTGAAGCCCGCGTAGCGGTTCAGGCGTACGAGCCATTCACGATGCGGATAGATCGCGTTGACGTAGAGCCAGTCGTAGAACGCCGTGCGCGGTTCGAGGGGAAACGTGATCCCCTCGAAATCGAAGGCGATCAGCGCGCCCGAGTCGCGCAGTCGCGGATCACGTTTCGCATCTCTCACGTCCGCGCTGTACAGATCCGTGTACGGCCCGCCGCGCTCGAACACTTTGCTTCCCTGAAATGCACATTCGAGCGGCATCTCGCCGTGTTGCCCGCGGACCTTCAGATGGAACGCGCTTAGATGTTGCCCGAGCTTCTCAGTTGACTTGCTCGAGACCTCCAGCAGAGGTGAGTAGCCACCGGCCGCCGCCGGTGCATGGAGCGCCGCGACGTTCTTCTGCTTCTGGACAGGTGCGAAGCCCGGATGCCACGGTAGCCGGAAGTAGAGCTCCTTCACAAGCTCGGGATCGTCCGGCACGGGTACGAAGATCGGTCGTTCAGCCATTGGGGAAGTTCCGTATCAGCTCCAGCGGGATAAAGCCGGGCACGAGGATTTCGCACTTCTCCGCTTGCGACAATCTCTGTTGGATCGCAGGATCGCGCCAGTCGGTCCGCGTGTACAGCACCTCGTGGTCGATCATGTCGGAGGCTTCATCGATTGAATACGCTTTCACGCCGCTCTTATTCGAGACCGTCGGGCGTGAACAGTACGCCCTCCCACTGCAGCACTTCCGGGTGAACGTTGAGATAGATCGAGTCGCTGATCCGTCCTTCCGCGCGGGCGACGTACTCCATCGGATGCGTCCACCGGAAGCACAGGTGCACGTACTCGTCGAGCCCTCTTCGAACGTCTTCCTCGTGGCTCCAGTCATTCCCGCCCGGTGCAGGGATCTCGATTCCTCGACGCTTCAATTGCGCGAGCGCGAACAACCCTCCGTGCTCGCGAATGGCCGGGAGATTCCGCCTGTCGGTGAAGTGAAACAGGCCGTTGATCCGTTTGAGCTGTTCTTTCGTCATCGAGTCGCCGAGCGGCCGATCGGTGCCGCCACCATCCTACGCTGTCGCGGCGCGGTTCGCCGAACCCCACGATGATCCGGAGCAAGGCGTCTAACAGAGCCAGCCTTCGCGGCGCCGGGCGGGCCACCGATGACGGGCCGGGAGCCGAACAACTTTCCACCGCGGCCGAGGACCAGCTCGTCCACGCTGACCTCGAGCACGTCCGCAAGCGCGGTTCTTAGAGGTACTTATCTCCACGCCGCAGATGGCCTTGCTCACCCTCACCGCAGAGGTGGTCCAGATTCCCATGTCACGCCAGCCGTTTGACTCCGCGAATACCGCGCCGCAGCTTGTGCAGCGAAGTCTCTCGCGCTCATGCCATTCTTCGTGCCACTGCTGCAGTTCCAGCGTAGGGACCGTGACCCGGCACAACCTGCACCTGAGTTTTGGTTGATGAGGCGTTCTCGGTCGCATGAGTTCTCTCTGGCTATGGCGAGCCCTGTGACCCGCCTCCGCGAAAAGCGTACGCGAGTGACGGGGTGACTTCGCAACTGCCATGAACGGCCGGTGCTGACGGCTGTGGGCTTCCGGTTGATTTCTGATGCGGCCAACCCAGTGTGCAGGTACTCTGCGGCGATGGCGTCGCCCCTTGCGCGCGGTGGATACTTTCTCGTCATCGACGAGTGGAAGCGCGAGCTCGGAATCGAAGGCTTGATCGCCATCGAGGGCACGTTCACCGAGGCAGTTAGCGCGCCTGACTGGCAGAACAAGGACGTGGAGATCGTCTTCCTTTCGATGGATGGCGATGCGATCGACTACATCTGCCTCGGCCGCCGAGGCCGCAGCCGCGCCGCTTCCTTCAAGAACCAGATCCGCTTCACCAATTTCTACCGCTTCGATCCGCCGATCGTCTTGAATGACCTGATCGAGGATTTCACAGCGCGGCTACGGCCGCACCTCATCCGCACGTCTCAGGGACACGGCCAGCGCGTTCCGCCATCTACATGGGCCGAACTGCTGGACACGGTGGAACGCATGCGGCCGGAGAGCGTCGAGGCGATCGCGCGGCTGGAGCGCGTGCGCCGGCGCGCCATCCGGCCGTGGACGAAGTCACGAACAGTCATCGAGGAACGTGACGCGGTCAACCTGGCGCTTCGTATGGCCGACATGAATGAGCGTGACCTTCTCGCCTGGGATCCCGGCGACGATGACGACCCGCCCGAGCCGTTCCTCGCGGCGCTGGAGGTAAGCCTGGGCTACGAAGCGCAGATGATCGAGCATGACGCAGGCGTGTTTGGCGGCTGGCGTCGGGTGAGGAAGCACCTGCGCGGCGCCACGCAATTCGAGCGCGGGCGCCGCCGCCTGACCGTGTTCAACGTCAACACGCGAGACGTCGAGAGCACGCTTGGAGTCGATCTGATCTACTACATCGCTCGCTACGATTCGTACGTGCTGGTGCAGTACAAGCGCATGACGAGCGAGCTGGGGAAGGTCCCCGAGTATCGTCCGGGCGGTTCGTACAAGAAGGAGCTGGCCGCAATGCACAAGTTCGAGCGAGACTTCTGCGACGCCGACACCGAGGCGCTACGTGACTATCGCCTCGATCCCGGGCCGTTCTACTTCAAGATCGGCGACTCCAGTTCGTGCAGTGTCGATACGACTTCGATGGTGTCGGGAATGTACATCCCGCTCGCGTATTGGCGGCGGCTGGTGACGAACCCCGCGGCGAAGGGTGACCGCGGCGGAGTTCGGATCACCTGCGACGCAGCAGGGCGATACATCACCAACACGTTGTTCGTTGAGTTGGTTCAAGGAGGTTGGATCGGCTCCCGAACCTGCCGCAGCGCCGTGATCACCCGCATGATCAACGCGTGGTTGCGCGGCGGCCACTCATTGATCCTTGCGGGCTGTTTCGACAAAGAAGGCGAGATCGACTACTCCCTGCGCAAACGCGAGCATGACAATGAGCAGGACTGGTAGCGCATCCACGGATGTCAGCGTTCCGGTTTGTTCTGCGCTTCTGGCTGTTTCACGACCGAAGCATCACCGGAAGCGTCGCCACCATCTCGCCACGCCGCCGCGGTCATCCTTGACTCGTAAATGGTCTTCGAAGGCTCGTCCACGTCACCGGTCACGCGGCAAATGACAATCTGAAGTTACGGCGTATCGTGCCATGCCTGCCAGTTGGTCCACGCTTTCATCGTTAGCTTCTGACAATCGTTGATGATCTTGAACGCCGTCGTAGTCTTCAGGATCATCTTCTGACCTTCCTTCCCACCCGAGTCGAAGTGTTCTCCGTCGTACCAGTGATTCACGGCCTTCACCGCGGTGAAGGCACCGTTGGCGTGTGCGATTGCGTTACGCAGGTAGTAGAAGAAGTCCAGGTCCTTCTTCTCGCGAGCGTCGAAGACGAACCGTTTATCCGTGTAGTTGATGTCGGTCTTCGTTGTTGCGGTCACGAAGTCTGCATTCCGCAACACCTTGACCACCATTTCGAAGACGAACCATGCTCCAAGCACAGCCGAGTTGATGATGTCCTCCTGCAGGTTCAGGAAGAGTTCGGGCGTTTCGCCGCGAATGGAGGCGTACGTCGGGGGATCTGGAAAGAACGTCTCGATCTCAGACAAGAGACCGTCAGGAAAAGCTGCCGCTCTCAGCACGCTTTCACCAGATGCGTTCGGTCCAGACGTTCCACCCAGCAAAGCACATTTGACGATAAATGTTGAGCGAAGTGTCTCGAAATACCCGAGGATCTTTGCCTCGTCGAGATCTCCGATCGTTTCAATCGGCTCTTCCATGGTCACTCCAAAGTCTACGATTCGATGAGATCCTGAAGACGAGATCGTCGCTGTCGCTCCTCACACTGGGCAGGTCGAGCACGAATCTATCGCCTTCGACGCGAAACGACACGCTCTCCGTGCCCGACACGCCAGCATTCGGCCTTGTCCGAAACGCGTGCGGACGGTCGAGCCTGAATTCCGACCAATCACTGGGGCTCGAAACCCACAACCTCCAGCGTGACAGGCCGGAGGTTGCGGGTGAACGGCAATCGAGGATCGTCGAACGCCGCCGGCGGGATGACCACGGCCGGAAGCCGATGGTCTACCCGGCCGCCGGAACGTCACGGATACGCCGGGTTCGAGCAGCCCACGGTCGACGGAGGTGAATCCCGGCGGCATGTCGGCCGCGGTTTTCGGTTGACGACGCAGGACGGGCTGGGGTTGTCAGGAACGCCGGGAAGCTCGGGTCTTGCCACGGCCAGCTCGTAGTGTAGGTAGAAGTCGTGGCTGCCGTCGTGCTGTTCGGTTGCGCCGAGGTTCGCGATCGTGATCTCCGCGCCGTCGCGGAGAAAGATCTCTTTCGGGAGTGCGGATCCGAACGAGCGAATGCTCACCCGCGGGTTCCCGTCCGTTTCCGTCCGCAGCATGCTGAACACCGCGCCGTCTTCCCGGAGTGTTCCGGCGGAGAACTCGCCGTGGGTGACGTCGAAGATGCACAAGGCCCGTCGCGGATCTTCGTCCTCGACGGCTTTTTTCGAAGGCGGACCGACGTCCGGTGTGAGCGCGCGAAGCGAGGGCATGCAGGTGTCGAAGGAGGTATGCCGCTTGTTGTGTGGTCGTCCCGTTTTCCAGGCGAATGCGCGCGCCGTTGAACTGCCACTGGGGGATCGGTCCGTCCGCTCCCGGCCAGATCAGAGAATCCATATTGAGGATGTCCTTGACGGCGATTCGGAGCGTGGGAACGTGCGAGTGGATGTCCGGGTGAGCGGTGCTGCCCTCCGTCGCGTTGACGAGCACCACGCGCCGGGGCAACCCCAGCGGGCCCCTTGTCCCACCAGACGTGCGTACAGATACCGAGGAAGTAGAAACTGATGCCATGGTCGTGATCCTGGTCGTGATCCTCCCCTTGTTTTGAAATTTTGGATTCGATTCGTCCACAACCTCCGGCGTGACAGCCGAAGGCCGAGGGTGAATGACAATAGCGGATCGCTGCACGTCACCGGCGGGATGACCACGGCCGGAAGCCGATGGTCTACCCCGCCGCCGGAACTTCACGGATACGCCGGGTTCGAGCTGCCCACGTCGACGGAGGTGAATCCCAGCGGCCATGTCGGCCGCGGTTTTGTTGACGACGCATGACAGGCTGGGTCGTGGGGCGCTGGGCGCTCCGTTCAGCAAATCGTCTCCGCCGTCGTAGACTCCCGCGGGAAACCTGCCCGAAATCCAATTCGAGGTTTGACGATGAAGCGTGCGCTGCTCCCGGTAGCCTGTCTCCTGCTGTCTGTCTCCCTCGCCTCCGCCAGGACGATCAAGATCCCGCGCCAGCCCGACTACCACGACGGCAAGATCGCCTTCAGCTACTTGGGCGACATCTGGGTGGTCAACGACAACGGATCCAATCCGCGCCGCCTGACGGTGCACACGGCGCGGGACGTCAACCCGCGCTTCTCGCCGGACGGCAAGTGGATCGCCTTCTCCTCGAACCGCTACGGCAACTACGACGTCTTCGTCATGCCGGTCGAGGGCGGTGCGGCGCGCCAACTCACGTACCACAGCGGCGCGGACACGGTCGTCGGCTGGTCGCGCGACTCGAAGCGCGTGGTCTTCTCCGCCGCGCGCGGCCTCGTCTATCCCGGCATCCCCAGCCTCTACGAGGTGCCGGCCGACGGCGGCCTCGAACAGCCGCTGCCGGTCGACTGGGGTTACTGGGGCAGCTACTCGCCTGATGGAAAACGCCTCGCGTACAACCGCCACCCGATGGTCTGGTGGCGCAAGCACTACCGCGGCAGCTACGCGGCGGACCTGTGGGTGCTCGACGTCGACAGCAAGACGTCGAAGAAGGTGCTCGACGCCGACCTGCCCGACTCGGAGAAGCCGAACAACTTCTGGCCGATGTACGGCAACGGCGAGATCTTCTTCGTCTCCGACCGCGAGGTGCACGCCAAGGCCGGCTCGAAGGAGGCCATGCACTCGGCGAACAACATCTGGAAGATCCCCGAGGGCGGCGGCAAGCCGGTGCAGGTGACGCATCACAAGGATGGGTCGCTGTTCTTCCCTTCCATCTCGTCCGACGGCAAGGTGATCGTCTACGAGGAGAACTTCGGCCTCTGGAAGCTCGACACGGCCACCGGCAAGACGAGCGAAGTCAAGATCGATATCACCTCGGACGACAAAAAGAACGAGTTTGCGCTGCTGACCATCCGCAATGAGGCCGACAGCTACGACCTCTCGCCGTCCACGCGCCGCGCCGTGATCTCCGCGCACGGCGAGATCTTCACCATCGCCACCGACCGCGGCGACATCTCGCGCGTCACGCACAGCTACAGGCGCGACACGAATCCGAAGTGGTCGCCGGACGGTAAACGTATCGCGTTCGCCAGCGACCAGAGCGGCCGCGAGGAGGTGTGGCTGGCGGACGTCGACGGCAGGAACGCCAAGAAGCTGACCGACGGCGACAGCGAGAAGGCGGCGATCGTTTGGGCGCCCGACTCGAAGTCGCTGGCGTACACGGCGTCGGATCACAAGCTGTACGTCGTCGATCTCTCGACAGGGCAGGCGAAGATGCTGGCTTCGAACGATGTCGGCGCCGTCCAGGGCCCGGAGTTCTCGCCCGACGGCAAATGGATGTCGTACACGAAGCAGGACGGCGACCTCCGTCCGCACGTCTGCGTCATTTCCACGGCCGGCGGCGAGGAGCACCGCATCATCGACGACGTGCTCTTCGCCACCACCGGCGCGCGCTGGAGCCGCGACGGCAAGCGCCTGGTCCTCCTCGGCGGTTACGTGCAGGGCGGCTCGGCCGCGCTGCGCCAGAACGTGGCCTCGCTCTACAGCGTCTCGTTGACGAAGGAAGAGAAGGACGCGCTCAGCCGCGACATTGACGACGAGGAGCAGGCCGCGGCCGCCGACCGCGCCGCCGCCGAACGCGGCCCTCGCGCCACGCCGCGCGAGGCGCCCGAGGTGAAGATCGATTGGGACGGCCTCGATCGCCGTTTCCGGCAACTGACGCGCCTCGGCGACAACATCACCGGTGTCGCGATCTCGCCCGACAGCCGCACGTATGCGTTCGTGGCCGCCGAGGAGTCGGATGAAGGACGTCCGGCGGCGTCGATCTACACCATCGCGGAGAACGGCGAGCAGTTGCGGCGCGTGATGCAGTCGCAGCCGCCGCAGGAAGGCGAAGAAGAGCCGCCGCAGGGCGGCGGCCCCGGCGCGGGGCTGACCTCGCTGCAGTTTTCTAAGGACGGCCGCACGCTCTACTTCCACCAGGGCAATGGCATCTGGTCGCTGCCCCTCGGCGCTGCCGAAGGTGGCGGCGCGGGACGGGCCGCGGGCGGTGGAGGCGCGGCAGCAGCGGGCGGTAGTGGTGCGCCGGCCGGGAGCGGCGAGGGCGCGCGGCGGCGGGTGAACTTCACCGTGCGCGTGGAAGTCGACTTGCCGCAGGAGCGGCGGCAGATCTTCGCTGAGTCGTGGCGCGTGATGCGCAACCGCTTCTACGATCCGGCCATGCACGGCGCCGACTGGGACGCGGCGCGCACGCGCTACGAGGCGCTGCTCGACGACGTCGGCGACCGCGAGGAGCTGCACAACGTCATCAGCCAGATGATCGGCGAGATGAACGCCTCGCACACCGGTATCAGCGGCGGCGGCGATCCAGACCGCGACGCGGTGCAGACGCGCTATCCCGGCTTCGAGCTGGCCGCTGATCCCGCGGGCTTCTACAAGATCAGATGGGTCTACAAGCGCGGCCCCGCGGACCACGACTACGTCAAGCTCAAGGCCGGCGACTACCTGCTGGCGGTCAACGGCGAGCCGCTGAAGTCGGGCGACAACTACTGGCGCCTCTACACGCTGGCGCCCGGCCGCCGCTTCGAGCTGACCGTGAACTCCAAGCCGTCGCTCGACGGCGCGTGGATCACGCGCGTCGACGCGGTGAACGGAAATGCCTTCGGCACGCTGCAGTACGAGAAGTGGGTCGAGGATCGGCGGCAGATGGTGGACAGGCTTTCCGGCGGGCAGATCGGCTATCTTCACATCCGCCAGATGAACGCGCAGTCGCTGCGCAAGTTCGAGCGCGACCTGGCCGACAATCATTTCAAGAAGGCGCTGATCGTCGACCAGCGCTTCAATCCCGGCGGCGGCATCGACCAGGAGCTCCTGGAGATCCTCAGCCAGCGGCAGTACCAGTACACGAAGAACCGCGACTCGGTGCAGATCACGCGGCCGCAGCGCGGCTACTTCGGGCCGCTGGTGGTGATGGAGAACGAGCGCTCGACCAGCGATGCCGAGGTCTTCCCCGACGGAATCCGCACGCTGAAGCTGGGCAAGGTGGTGGGCGTGACGACGTACGGTGCGGTGATCGGCACCGGCGCGTATCGCCTCATCGACGGAGCGCAGCTCCGCACGCCCGGCAGCGGGCTGTGGAACGTCAACGGCACGAACCTCGAGAACTACGGCGTTCCGCCCGACGTCTACGTCGACAACACACCCGAGGACTTCCTCAAGGGCCGCGACGCGCAAATCGAAAAGGCGGTGGAGGTGCTGAAGGAGGAGATGGGGAAGCGCTGACGGGGGGGCGGTAGGTGTTGACGAAAATCGGAGACCGCTGCTGATTGATGACTGGCGCGACTCCGGCCGAGCCGGTGATAAGCTGGATTCCATGAAGGTTCTCACCTACGAGGCAATCGTCGAGCGTGGCGAAGTCAAGCTGCCGGAAACCGTGACACTTCCGGAGCACGCTAAGGTATACGTCGTCGTTCCCGGCGACGAAGATCTGCCGGCCTCCAGGATTCAAACTCCTCGGCTCCTGCGGTCCGAACAGGTATCCGATTTCGCAATGGAGATCGTGGAAGGAGAGAATGCCACCGTACGATGATCGGCTGTTTGCGCCGCCAGCGGCGGTTTTGAACGCACGCCTCCGCAATCCGCAAAACGGCGCGATCATTCCGGATGTCTTGCTCCTGATCGACACGGGCGCCGACGTGACGCTGCTTCCGCTCGGTGCGGTGAACGCGGCAGGGATCGAGCAGACCGGCGCCTCGTACGAGTTGCTGGCGTTCGACGGCAGATCGAGCGCCGTTGGAGCGGTCCGCGCTGAACTGCTGATGCTCGGCCGCACATTTCGCGGTCAGTTTCTCGTGATCGATGAACAAGTCGGCATCCTCGGCCGCAACATTCTCAATGCTCTGGCTCTCGTGCTGGATGGGCCGCGGCAGACGTGGAGCGAGCAAAAAAACGATCGAGCCGAACCGCGCTGAAGGACGCCGGCGGTTACATCGAAAGTGGCTTGGCGAGATGCCGAGTCGTGGGCAGCAAGGTTGCGCTCCATCCAATCGCGTCCACACAAGGTGCTTCATCGATGGCAGACCGCAAACGGGGGAGTCTTTTCGAAGGTGTGGGTTGAGCGGGTTCAGGAATTGGCGGGGCCGACGGGACTCGTATTCGTACAACCTTCGACGGCTCTGTAAGTTGTTGAAAACACAACAGGCTGAACCTGCGAGAATTCCTCGATTGCGTTGCTGAGGGTACGTATTGAGGACGCAGACGTCGACCCGTGGGTGAAAACGAAAAACCGAAGGTGTGGCCCCCTGGAGTCACCCGAAGACAACGAGGGCGGCAACCCCGGCGGCGACGGCATCGTGATCTTTGTCGGCGTCGCGACGCCGCTGGTCCCGAAGGGCGCATGACTACGCCCGCTGCCGCGCCGTCGATCGCGCGCCAATTCTGCCGCCTCGTCGGCGCTTATTCTCCGTGGAACACTCGCTCCGAAACGTGAAACCTCACGCGCTTTCCCGGCGGTTTCCGTGCAGGGTTTCGCGTCCGAGAATCTCGACCTTGGGAGTCAGCCGTAAGTCGCTGGGCTTTGGCTTTTGATGGACTTGCCCATCTATTCGAGAACCGAGAGCCAGACGTTCGTCCGCATCAACCCGCCAGCGCGGACTTCGCCGAATAACTATCGCGTCTAGCGAACGGCGAAATCTAGAAAACCTAACACGTTGCCACTCAGTAGTTTAGCTTGGAGCAAAAAACGAAGGCCTGGCCCCGTATTGTCACTCCCGCGGCGTCCCGCCCGACGTCTACGTCGACAACACCCCCGAGGACTTCCTCAAGGGCCGCGACGCGCAAATCGAAAAGGCGGTGGAGGTGCTGAAGGAGGAGATGGCCAAGCGCTGACCGGGGGCGGTCGGCGTGCATTGACGCCCGCGAAGGCGTACACTTCCTCCGCGCGGTAACTGTGGCATTTCCGTACGTGCCTTGCCTCACGGCGAGTCTCCACGTACGTGCAGTGAGTTCCCCGGCGATGTTCGCCACGTTCGCAGGGTGCCGGTGCCCTCACAGGGGGGTGACGCGGCAAAACGGAGGACAAACGGGCAGGCGAAAAAAGCTTGTGGCGATTCAACCCAGTGGGAATGTTAGGGCGGCGCAAAATGCGTCAGCCGCTGAAGCGTAATCCTGACGGATCTCCCCGCCTCTTTGGAGCGCTGGCGAGTAAGCAAAACAGCCATTGATTCCCATCGCCCGCAACCGTGTCAACCGATGTCACAGCGCCGCATGAAGCACGAAGCGCGACTCAGGGGATACCGAGTCGCGCTTTGATGTTCATGGCCGCCTCGACCAGGTGCTGAACGCGCGCGACGTCGGCTTCGCCTTCCGTCCCCACCAGCGATTCCAACTCGTCCAGGTTGCTGAGCAGCGCCGTCTCGAGCTCGCTGTGGCGCGCTTCGCGGCCGGCGTCCGGTGCGGTTCTGAACGGAAGCGTGAACCATCCGATCTGATCCGCGAGCGAGGCCACTTCGCGCAGTTCGTCGGACATGGTCGACTGCTGGCCGATCCAAGTGCTCAGGATCTTCAACTGCGCGCTGAGCGGCGTCGACGGCGGGCGGTATCGCCGAGCCCAGAGTTGCCTCGCGAACGGCAGAAGAACGCCGGCCAGATGTTGTTCGAGCTGGATCTTGAGTCCGGTCACCGCCTGCAGCGCTCCCTTCATCCCGCGCAGCAGCCGCAGCAGGAGATCGAGACTGTCGCCCATCTCATCGAGCTGCCCTCCCACGGTGATCAGTTGCAACTGCTCCTCGAAGAGCTGCTGGACGTAGGCGGCACAGGCGATGACCTCCTGCAGTTCGAGGAGCATGGCCACGGTGTTCTTCCGTCCGGCTACGACAGCGCGCGCTCCTTTTCGCGAGCCAAGGAGGAGCGCGCTGCGGCGCGCGGCGAAGGCGAGCAAGCCGTTGTTGGTCCATTCGTTCGTCGCCAGCACGCGCGAGAGCCGCCTCTCGACCGCGCCGAGGTCCTCGAGATTGTCGGGAGACAGCGCAACGAGGTGCGCCAGCGCGCTCAGGGTCGCCGCGGGATCGATGCCGTCGTCGTACAGCACGAACGATACGTCGGGAGGACGCCAGCGCCGTTCGGGCACCTCGTCGCTGACGAACAGCGCCGCGATCAGCGCGGCCACCGCGTCGTCCAGAAGGGCGTTCACGTTCTTCTCCTCGTTCGCCGCATGCACGAACAGGAGGTCCTCGATCTCGCGCGCGATCCGTGCCACGACTTCGACGTACACGACGTCCGCGAAGGTGATCGTCATTCCGATCCGAACCACCCCCACGCCCGGCGAGTAGAGCCTCAGACGGCTGTCGACCTGTACGTTCTCGATGTGCTTCCGCGTGCCGCCCGCGGCATCGTCGACGGTCTGTTCGACGACGGACCCGAGGTCGGGGCGGAAGCCCTCGAGCATCGGCAGCGGCGTCATTTCAAACGGCACGAAGCCGATTGGCGGCTCCGATCCGACCTTCAGCTGTGGCGTCACGCGCGCCCAGAAATCGCGCAGCTCGAGCTGTGTTGTGCGCACGGAACGCAGCGTGCCGAGACCTGGCAGCTCCAGCGTCGAGTTCCGGTTCAGCGTGCGACGGAGCGCGTTCGCCTCGCGCACGTTCTTCAGCACCTTTGCCGGCTCGTCCTCCTGCCGGATCATTTTCGGATCCGCCACCAAGAGGTCGTGAATCCGGAATACCTGCGTAACGACCAGCTTCACGATGCGCACGCCGGGGATCGTCGTGTGGAGCAGGCGCGAGATGTCCGGAAGCCACTCGAGCGGCGCGACCTGCTGCAGCTCCCGCAGCGACTGCCGGCCTGACGGGGAGCGGTCGCGCCGTAGCACTTTGTCGATCTGTCCACAGTCACTGAGAATCTTCGCGTACTGTTCGAGCTCCTGTCGCCGAGGCGCAGCGGGATCCGCGGACGCCGCAGCAATCGCGGCGTCCAACTCGCGTAGACGAGCCTCGATCGATTCGATCTTTTTCTTGGCGTCGGACTTCATGACCCGGAGCCGTATAGTATCTACGGCATTCGGTATGAAAGCAGATGAGCGTCGCGCCGCGCTGAAAAATGGCGATCCCAGCGCAGCCACCGAGCTGGGACGCGAGTCCGTGTCCGCGCTGGAAGCGGGCATCGAGACGGCGAAGCGGCAGCTCGCGCAGGAGGGCCTGCGTCCCGAATCGCGATCGCGCTGGAGCCTCGAGCTGCGTGCGCGGCAGGAGGAGCTCGCCCGCCGCCAGGCGATGCTGGCGGAGTCGGAGCCGAAGGCCGCGCCCGTCCCGAAAAAAACGTACCCGGCGCCGACCGTCGCGAACCGCTCGATCTACTTGCTCGATGAGCACGAGGTCAACAACAGTTGGTACCTCTACCACCACGAATCCGACACGGTGTTCGTCTTCGTCCACGGCATCCTCTCAAACAGCAAGACCTGCTGGTTGAACGAGGAGGACCCGCGGCATCCGGTTTTCTGGCCCGACCTCATCGACGGCGACGCGCGCTTCGGAAAGCCCGCGATCTTCCTCGGCGGTTTCTACACGGCCATCGACTCCGGCCTCTACGACATCCGCGACGCCGCCCGCGAGTTGATGAACGGGTTGCGCCGCGAGGACGAACATCGGCGCCGGCCGGTCATGGACTTCCCAAACATCGTCTTCATCTGTCACAGCACCGGCGGCATCGCGGTGCGCTACCTACTCACGCGCGACCCCGGTGAGTTCGCGAAGAAGAATGTCGGGCTGGTGCTGATCGCCTCTCCTTCGTGGGGCTCCTACCTCGCAAAGAAAGTGAAGTTTCTCTCGCAGTTGTACCAGCAGAAGCTCGGAAGACAGCTCGAGTGGGGAAACGATGCGGTGCGCGATCTCGATGACCGGTTCCGGTCGCTGATGGCCGATGAAAACATCTCCCACCTGGTGGGAGTCGAGGCGTTCGAGAATCAATTCATCTTCCACCGCAAGTGGCTCCCATTCATGACCAGGACGGTCGTGGTCGAAGAGCTGTCCGCCGCGCGCTACTTCGCCGAGCCGCGGCGGTTGCGGGAGACCAATCACTTCACGGCAGTCAAACCCGATTCCGTGCGGCATCCGGCGTACGAACTTCTGTATGACTTCTACAAGCAGAAGTTCCTGCCGATGGTCGAGTCTCAGGCGATGAATTAGCCGGATTGCCCTTCGCGACTTCGCGGCTTCGCGTGACATTAATCTCACGCGAAGCCGCGAAGACGCGAAGACGCGAAGGTAAAGACTCTCGACGTTAACGGAGCCGCCAAGATCGTCGGAGATAATGTCCCTCACGAGTCTGATGCCCCTCCTCCATCTCACCCCATATCGCGAGATCGCTGCCGATGTTGCCGCTCGTCTGATCGAACGCGACCATGTTGAAGTTCTCGTCGCCTCCTCTGGCGCTGCAAGCGCCATCGCCGCCGAGATCCTGCTGCGCAAACCGAACGGCGTAGCGGGACTCCGGGTTGAGACCATCGAGACCTTCGCCCGCCGCATCGTCAACGCCGCGGGAGTGTATCCGCGCGTGGCCGGGGATGAAGAACGCCGGCTGGCCATGCGCGTCGCCGTGCGGAGCATCGACGATCCGATGATGGAGAGCCGGGGGATTGCGGGGATGATCGACCGGTCGTGGCGCGATGTGCGGGACGGCGGCTGGACGTTGGCGGAATTCGAGTCGCGGAGCCGGAACGCGCGTCTGCGCAACGGCGTGCGGACGAAGCTGGTCATCCGCGCGTGGCGCGAGTACGAGCGGCTGATCGAACAGCTCGAGGCCATCGATCCGGCCGACCTGCTGCGCCGCGCCGCGGCGATCATCGAAAACGGCCGCGCGACGATCGCGCCGCAGATCGTGGCCGGCTTCTATGACATGACTGGCGCCCAGCGCCGCGTCATCGAAGCGCTGCGCGCGACAGGCAAGCTCGAAGCCGTCTATGTCCCCGCCGCCGAGGGTGAGGCCTACCGTTTCGCCGAGCCATTCATCAATAGTTTCCATACCGAGCAACCCAGCAACCCAGCAACCCAGCAACCCCATTGGCACGTCGCTCAATACGACACTCGCATCATCGAGCTTCGCGAAACCTGCCGCGATGTCGCCGCGTTGCTGCGATCGGGAACCGAGGCGCGTGACATCGGCATCGTGGCCCGCACGCTCGAGCCGTACGACATCGCCCTCCTCAGCCGCTTCGCCGCCGCGGAAGGGTTCGCGCTCTCGAACGGCGAAGAGACCTCGCTCGCCGCGCACCGGCTCGGGCGCGCCATGGCCACACTCCTCCGTCTGCGCGAGAACGGCTTCCCGCGCGGCGAAGTCATCGAACTGCTGCGGGACGGCTTCATACCCAAACGCGCCGTCGACATCGACGACATCGATCAGGCCACGCGCCGCGCCGGGATCGCCGGCGGCACGAGCGACGAATTGAAGGGGCTGGCGCGCAACGCCGCCATCGAGGCCTACGTCGCGGTTCTCACCGAGATCGAATCGTTCGCACCCGAGGCGACGCTCAGCGCAACCGAGGCCGCAGAGCTCATGGCCGGCGCAATGGCGCGATTCCGGATCGAAACGGAGCTCGATCTCGCCGCGACCGAGGCTATCGACAAGATCGCGGCGACCTTCCAGCGAACAAGCAAATGGAACGTCCGCTTCGATGCCGCCACCATCATCGACGCGCTCCAGAACGAAACGCTCCGACAACCGACAACCGACAACCGGCAACAAGAGATCTTCTGCTCCGACGTCATGCGCTTCCGCGGGCGCTCCTTCGCGCATCTCTTCGCCATCCGGATGCAGGACGATCTCTTTCCACAGCGGCGCCTCGACGATCCGCTCCTTCCCGATCACGATCGCCGCGCGCTCGGCGTGCGCGAGATCGGGGATGGGCGCGACGAGGAACGGATGCTGTTTCAGCTCCTTCTCGACGGCGCGGAGATGATTCACTTCTCGTTCTCGGGCGGGGATGGGTTTGGGAAAACGTTGCGGCCGTCGCCGCTGCTGAAGAACTTTGTGATTGAGCAACAGCCGGAGCGGAAGACGGAGTTGTTGAAAGATTTTGGCGGCGCGTTTGTACGGAGGCGAGACGCCTCCGGGCCAGCCGGCGAGACGCCAGCGCTCCGTAGCGGCAAGGCGTCTCGCCGCCAGTTGCAACTCCTCGCCAAAGCCGGCACCCAATCCGTTTTCGACGGCTACCTCTTCGCCGAGCGCGACGACGAAACGATCCGCGCAAAACTCGCCGCTGCGTTGACGAGTGTCTCCCCGACCCAGCTCGAAGATTTCGGCGAGTGTCCGCAGAAGTTTCTCTACAAGCACATCCTCGGCGTTCGCGACGTCAACGACCCCGAGCACGAGCTGCAGATCAACGCACGCGACAAGGGGAAGCTCGATCACGGCATCCTGGAGCGCCTCTATCGCGAACTGGATGACGACGATTTCAACCGCGCCGCCGCCGCTCTGCCGCAGCTCGATGCCGCCATCGGCCGGCGGATCGACGATCTCGTCGACGAGGCCTTCGCCGCCATCGCCCGCGACATCCCGCCGTTCAATCTCACCATGCGCGAGATCGAGCGCACCGCCACCAAGCGCATCCTCCGCGAGTTCGTCGCACACGATCTCGCCGACCTCGAGGCCACCGGATTCCGCCCGAAGCACTTCGAGTACCGCTTCGGCAAAACGCGGCATGCGATCGAGTCCGATCACCCGGAACCGTTCGTGATCACGATCGGGGGTCGGGGGTCGGGAGTCGGGAGTGGGAGTAATGTCGTATCGATCTTCGACCCCCGACCCCCGGCCCGCGACTCCCTCGACCTCCGCGTCGACGGCACCATCGACCGCATCGATGCCCGTCCGGACGGTTACCGCATCATCGACTACAAGGGCGGCAAGGCCACACGCCACAAGGAGCTCGGCTCGAAAATCGATCGCGGCGTCCGCCTGCAGCTTGCGCTCTACGCAATGGCGGTGTCGCAGTTCTTCGGTGCCGATGCAGCATCCGTCAGCGGGGCGATCAAGCCGCTCGTCACCAGCGAAACGAACGCCAGAAAATTCGCCTTCGCGCTGGCCGAAAAGGAAACGGCGCTCCGCGAGACGCTCGATCTGTTCGTCACCTCGATCCTCAACGGCATCTTCCCGGCCTTTCCGGCGGACGATGATGCCGACTTCAATGCCTGCAAGTACTGCCCGGTGAATCACTCCTGCCGCACGAAACACGACTTCACCGAGAAGTATCTGGTCACGCGCCATCGGGAGCCGCGTACGCTCCTCGGCGGAGGCTCGGATTGAGCGCCATCGCCGTCCAGTCGGCGTTCGCGTTCGAGAAACCGCGGCGCCGCAACGTCGTCATCGAGGCCGGCGCCGGCACCGGCAAGACCACAGCGATCGTGGCGGAGGTGCTGAAGCTGCTGCTCGGCGACGAGACGCTTTCCCCCGAGCGCATCGTCCTCGTCACATTCACCGAGAAGGCTGCCGGCGAGATCGCCGACCGCATTCACCAGGCGCTCACCGAACTGGCCCTTCGCTTCGACGCCGGCGACGACGTGACCTGGCCCATCGGCTCCGCCACGCCGCTCTTCGAGGTGCCGCCGGGCAAGCGCGACGACTACCGGCGCGCGTGCATCGCACAACTCGGGCGCATCGAGTCGCTTCGTTCGCAGACGATTCATTCGTTCTGCCAGAGCCTCCTGCGCCAGTTCCCGATCGAGGCCGGACTCGATCCGCAATTCACCATCATCGAAGGCTTCGAGCGCTCGCTCCTCTACGGCGAGTTGTACGACGCCTGGGTCGACGACGAGACCCGCCTCCATCCCACCGCCGAGGCGCGGAGGGATTGGGAAGTGCTGCTCGAACATGTCGGCTACCTCTTCCTGGTCCGCAACATCATCCTGCCGCTCATCGACCGGCGCGATCTCTTCCTCGACGATTCCTACGACCTCGGCGCGCTCGATCTGGTCGAGCACGAGCTGCTCATCGCCATCGACCGGCTGCGCGTCTGCGATGCCGATTCGGTCGCCGGCATCTGCGACTACCTGCGCGCCAATCCGTCGCCGCGCCGCGGAAGCGGCATCGAGACATGGCTGGAGTATCTGAAGCCGATCGCGAACGTGATCCGCACCAGCGACCTGCCGAAAGGGAGAAAGGCCGAGTTCAACGAAGCCGTGCGCGTCCTGCGGGCGGATAAGGACAAGGGCAACTCCGTCTACGACCGCCTCTCCTCCCACCGCGCCGCGGTTTCCCTGCTGTCGATGATGCGCCGCTTCCTGAGTTTCCTGGATGCTGAGAAGCACAAGCGCGGCGTGGTCGACTTCGACGATCTCCTGCTGCGAACTCTGAGAGTGCTCGATGATGAAACCGTCCTCGAGCGCGTGCGTGGCCAGTTCGATTTCATCTTCGTCGACGAGTTCCAGGACACCGACCGCGTGCAGGCGCGGATCATCGATCGCCTGGCGCGCGACCGGAGCGGCGCGCTGGTCGACGGACGGACGATCGTCGTCGGCGATCCGAAGCAGTCGATCTACGGCTTCCGCCGCGCCGACCCGGAGACCTACGACGCCTTCACGCGCGCGCTGATCGCCGCCGGCGCCGAGCATCGCAAGCTCCTCGACCAGTTCCGCAGCCATCCCCCGCTGCTCGACGCCGTCAACGCCATCTTCACGGATCTCTTCGCCGATGCCGCTCGCGATCCGAATGTGTTCCGGCCGGAGTATCACCGGCTGCGCGCTGCCAAAACGAATTCATTCGCAAGCGATGCGTCGATCACCGTCATCGACGCTCCCTTCGGCGCGCGCGACGACCGGTTCACCGCCGAGGCCGAGTCGATCGCGGCATGGATCGCGGCGCGCGGCGGTGACCTGAGGCGATACGCGCTCCTCTTCCGAAGGACGACGAAGCTCGACGACTATCTCGATGTCTTCGAACGGCGCGGCATCCCGTACATCCTCCCGCCGACGCGCCTCTTTCTCGACCGTCCGGCACCGGTCGATCTGCTCGCCGTGCTGCGCGCCATTGCCTTCTCCTTCGACCGCGGCGCCGAAGTCTCCGCCGCGAGGACGCCGTACTTCGCGCTGACCGACGCGGAGATCGTTCGCAGGGATGACACGTACGCCGGGTATCTCCAGGTTCTCGGCTCCCTCCGCGCCGCCGCGCAACACCTCACCGTCGCACAGCTCATCGACCTCGTCATCCGTACGTGCGGCATCGAGGCGGTCTACGCGGCAGCAGCCGATGGAATGCGGTCGTTGCGGCATCTCGAACATGTCCGGGCCATCGCCTTTGCGTACGACCAGCGCATTGGCGGGTCGGTGCGGCAATTCGTCGATGAGATCTCGCGCCGCCGCGGCGATCCGGACGAGATGGAGCCGTCGCTGATCGACGAGGCCGGCGACGCCATCCGCATCCTCACGGTTCATGCGGCCAAGGGGCTCGAATTCGACACGGTCATCCTCCCCGACCTCGAGTTCCCGCTGAAGTCTGCCGAGGTGTTTTTGGTAGACGAGCCCCGCAGCCTGGTGTTGCGCGGCCAGGTCGAGACGCTCTCCGCGCACTACGGCCGTGCCGGTGACGTGGCGCTGAAAGAGATCGGCAGCAGGCGTGAGGAGGCGGAGACCCGGCGGCTGTTCTACGTCGCCGTCACGCGCGCAAAAACCGAGGTCGTCTTCGTGACGAACGCAAAACCGCGAAAGGAAGGGTTCGCGCGCTATGTGGAGCAGATCTTCGACCTTCCC
This sequence comes from Thermoanaerobaculia bacterium, assembly GCA_017883235.1. Lineage (GTDB taxonomy): Bacteria > Acidobacteriota > Thermoanaerobaculia > Gp7-AA8 > Gp7-AA8 > JADGNZ01. The sequence goes on from JADGNY010000007.1 coordinate 20,474, forward strand.
AACGCGCCATGGCCGCTGGAGCACGGACGTGTGATCAAGACGATGACGATCGGAGGGGATGCCGTTCCGATCGCGTTCGCGCGTGTCGCCACAGAGGGCACCGGAACGCGCACGCGGCGGAGGCTGGCGGATGCCGCACTCGAAGCGGAGCTGGCGGCGTCGCCGATCGTTGAACCGTCATTGCCGGCGCCGGCCGCACTCCCGGAAACGCTCCTTCGCGGTGATGTGCTCATCCGCCGCGCCTCCTCGCAGAAACGGGGCGCCGGAATCCTCCTGCACCGCATCCTGGAGCTGTGGGACGGCAACTCCCCCATCGAGCCGCTCCTCACGTCGATCACCATCGAGCAGGCAGCCGACGCCGCGACGGCCGCGCTCGTCCGCAAGCGTCTGGCCACCGTCAGCAAATCGAAGACGTTCAACCGCATCGCCAGCGCCGAAACGCTCGGCCGCGAGTTTCCTCTCCTGACACCAGGCGGCGAGCGCCGCATCGACCGGTTTCTGCGCGAGAACGGGACGGATCTCATCGTCGATTACAAGAGCGGACAACCGTCGGAGACTCGGGTGGCGTTGGACCGCAAACAGGTAGCCCAGTATTGCCAGGCCATGAGCGCGATCACGGGAAAGCCGTGCAAAGGGTTGCTCTGGTACATCGATGTGGATGTTGATGAGGCCGTCCCAGTCGATTGACATCGCACAGACAAGAGTAACTGTGCCACATAAAAACCCGTACCTCGCTTTGTCATCCTGAGCCGCCGGAGCCGCGTAATCGCGACAGCGATTGCGCGGCGCAGGACGGTCGAAGGACCCCCAAATTGTTATCCCGGTAGGGCGGTGGAATAGTCGGCATTCCGCCACCCTGTCCGGGTTTCAGGCTGGGGGTCCTTCGGCGCGCTCTGCCCCTCCGGGGCTGCCGCCGCCTCAGGATGACAGGTAACGCCGTAAGCGCTCGCTGCGGTCCGGTGAGAAACACGCCCGGTGCTCGCCGCAACTTACAATCCCTCCATGCCGTTGTACAAAGTCGCGCTCCTCTCCTTTGTCGCCCTGGTCACGATGGTGAACCCGCTGGCGGTCGCGCCATCGTTCATCGCCTTGACCGACGGCGCCTCGCGAAAGACCCGATCGAGTGTTGCGCTCGTCGCCGGCGTTTCCTGCATCGCCGTCCTCACCGTCTTCTTTCTGGCGGGGAACTACGTGTTCAAATTCTTCGGCATCACCGTGCCTGCGTTTCAGATCATGGGGGGTGTCCTCTTTCTGACGAATGCACTGCGCAGCCTGATCGCCGACGACCGGCGCGGGTTCAATGTCGGCGGCGAGAAACGGATCGAGGACAGCGACGTGGAGAAGGCCGATATCGATCCTTCGTCGATCGCCATCGTTCCGATCGCCGTACCGATGCTCTCCGGTCCGGGCGCGATCACGTCGGTGATGGTGCTGGTGAACCTCTATCCTGAGATCGAGCAGCGCCTGGCCGTGATCGTAGCCATCGTCGCCGTTGGCGCCATCTCATGGCTCGTGCTGCTCTCCGCGCTGCCGCTCTCGCGCATCATCGGCGACCGCGGCCGCGCCGTCTTCACGAAGATCATGTCGCTGCTCCTCGGCGCGATCGGTATCCAGTTCATCATCAACGGCTTGAAGCCGGTGGTGATCGAGATATTGAAGGCGGTGAGGTAGTGGATTCGATTCACGAATACAATCGCCGGCATGACCAGAAAGCGCATCCTCTTCCTTTGCACAGGCAACGCCGCGCGGAGCCAGATGGCCGAGGGACTGATGAGAGCGTTTTATGGAGATGAGGTCGACGTCGTCTCGGCCGGATCGAGGCCGGCGGGATGGGTTCATCCGCTGGCGATCGGAGCGCTCGCGGAGATCGGCATCGACATCAGCGACGCGCAATCGAAAGGAGCCGAGCAATTCCTCGACCAACGATTCGACATCGTCGTCACCGTCTGCGACTCCGCCGCGCAGGACTGCCCCCTCTGGCCCGGCGCGGCGCGGATCGAGCACTGGCCGATCGAGGATCCGACCTTTGGCGACGAAAATGGGGGGGCTCGGTTTGCGGCGACGAGGGATGAACTCCGGCGGCGGATTGAGGATCTAGCAAAAACACTGAACATTCAACATTGCCTTTAAGGCGAGAGTCGCTCCACCACCCAATCCTTAACATCGTTCCGCAGCCGGTACCAGAACCGGTCGTGCAACCGGTCAGTGCGGCCCTGCCAGAACTCGAAGAGCAGCGGAATGACGCGGTAGCCGCCCCAATGCGGCGGCCGCGGGATAGGAACGTCGCGATACGTCGTCGACAGCTCCTCGAAGCGGGCATCGAGCGCGCCGCGGCCGGCCAGGACACGGCTCTGTTCCGAGGCCCAGGCGCCGAGCTGGCTGCCGCGGGGACGGGTGGCGAAGTACTCGTCCGACTCTTCCTCCGTCGTCCGCACCACAGCCCCCTCGACCCGCACCTGCCGTTCCTGTGATTGCCACCAGAACACCAGCGCCGCGCGAGGATTGTCATGGAGCTGCTTCGCCTTGCGGCTGCAGTAGTTCGTGTAGAACGCGAAGCCGCGATGATCGAACGACTTGAGGAGGCAGACCCGCGCCGAGACTTCGCCATCGAGTCCTGACGTGGCCACCGTCATGGCCTCGGGCATGACGATGCCGGCGGCTGTCGCGGCGTCGAACCATCGTCCGAACTGCACGAAAGGATCGGGATCGAGATCGGTCTCCAATAACGGCGTCACTGAGTGCTCCTCCGCGGAAGATATCGCACGCTCATGCCGGCGGGTACCACTGATACAGAAAAAAATAGACGATCACGCCGGTCACGGAGACATACATCCAGAGCGGAAACGTCCATCGCGCGATGCGCCGGTGCTGCGGCACGCGCATCTTCAGACCGTAGCGCACCGAGAGGATGGCCATCGGAACGATGGTGATGGCCAGGATCGTGTGCGAGATGAGAATCGAAAAGTAGAGCGGCCGCACCCAGCCGGTGGCGGTGAAGCGCGTGACCACCCCGTGCCGCAGGATGTGATTCAGAACGTAGCAGGCCAGGAACACCAGCGACGTCACGCACGCCGCCAGCATGAACCGCTTGTGCCACTGGATCTTCCGGCGGCGAATGAGGATGTACGCGATCAGCAACAGCACACCGCTGGTGCCGTTGAGCGTTGCGTTGATGGCGGGGAGGATGGTTTGCATCGGCGCCGGACTGTAGCATGTGGTTACGCGGTCTCGCCTTGGGGTTGCTTGGTTGCTCCCGGAACCCACCAACTCAGCAACTAACCCGCATCTCTCTCATTGGAATCGTCGGCACCCTGTTCTTCGTCGAGACCCTTCTCCCCCAGCGCTTTTCAGCTGGGGGAGAAGGTGCCGAAGGCGGATGAGGGGGCGCTTCACGAGGATGCGTCGTTAGCTCACGAGGAGTGACAAAACATGTTGCTAAACGCCCCCCTCATCCGCCTTCGGCACCTTCTCCCCCCGCAAAAAAACCGCGGGGGGAGAAGGGCTCTCGATAAAGAGAGTGGCGAGAGGTTTCGGGGTGAAATGCTGCCGTGTGAAATCGTCGGCAGCCCCTACATCGAGAAAGGGCGTTGCAAGTGATTCAGACAGCCTGTGAGAAATGCCGGTTAACCGACGGTTAACCGCGCGACCCCGCAACCGCGAGAGCATCAGTCCTCGCGCAGCAGCTCGTTGACGACTCCCGCCACATGCGCGACCGCGTCATCGTTCGTTGCAGCGTAGTAGTCGCGGATGACGCCCTTCTTGTCGGCCACCGCAAACTTCACGCTGTGCAGCACCGACTCATTCGCCGAGTCGGTGGCATCGCCGGCGGCGAGCTTGAAGCCGTTCACCGACAGGTCGACGATGGTCTTGCGCTCGCCGGTGAGGAACATCCAGCGCGGATCGTTGCGGGCGTAGACGGCGTAGTCGCGGAGAACCTTCGGCGTGTCGCGGATCGGGTCGACACTGATGGAGACGAAGCGCACCGGCGCGTCTTTCGGGATCTTTTTGGTCAGCTTCTGCATCGTCGCCGTCATCATCGGACAAGTGCCGGAGCAATGCGTGAAGATGAAGTCGTAGACCACCACCCGCCCTTTCATCTCGCTCATCTTCACCGGTTTGCCGGCCTCGCTGACGAGCCGCGCCTCGGGGATGGGAAAGAGTTTTGGCAGATCCGATTCGTGGTGGCAGGCAAGAGCAAGGAGGAACGCGGGGAGGAGGAGGCGCCTGGGCATCGGTGCGAAGCGTAGCACGTGATATGAGTGCACGGGCATGGCCACCGGGTTGGAACAAAAGACCGTCGTCATCACCGGCGCGTCGAGCGGCATCGGCAGGGCGGCGGCGCTGGATTTCGCGCGCCGCGGCGCGAATCTCGTGCTGGCCGCGCGGCGCCAGGAGCTGCTCGACGAGGTAGCTACCGCCTGCCGCGCGCTCGGCGTCGATTGCAGAACCGTCGTCACCGACGTCACCCTTCGCTCCGACTGCCAGCACCTCATCGACGTCGCCGGCCATGTCGACGTCCTCGTCAACAACGCCGGCTTCGCCATCTTCGATCCGTTCGAATCGGCCAAGGCGGACGACCTCGAGGCCATGATGCAGACGAACTACTTCGGTGCGGTCTGGTGCGCGCAGGCGGTGTTGCCGCAGATGCTGGCCAGGGGGAGCGGAACGATCGTCAACGTCACCTCCATCGCCGGGATCATGGGGTACGCGCGGATGGGCGGCTATTGTGCAACGAAGTTCGCCATGATCGGCTTTTCCGAGACGCTGCGCGACGAGGTCCTCGGGCGCGGCGTGCGCGTGGCCATGGTCTGCCCCGGCACCGTCGAAACGCAGTTCTTCGTGAAGGCCGAGCGCGGCAAGATGCCGGGCGCCTCGCGCCTGATCCTGGCCATCAAGCCGGAGACCGTGGCCCGGGCCATCGTCCGAGCTGCCCAGGATGGGAAGTACCGGCGCATCCTGCCGGTTGGAGCGGCCCTGTTCATGAAACTCAAAGAAGCCTTCCCGCGGCTCGCGCACATGCTGATGCGGCGCGTCTCGGCGGTGCTGGAGAAACATTGATGAAGCGCAAGGCTCCCGTGACGATGACCCTGCTGGTGATGATCGCCATCGTCTTTCTGCTCGAGTTCCTTGTCGGCGGACCGCGGCAATCCCCGAGCTTGAACATCTTTGTTGCCGACGTCAATCCGCAGGTACTGACGGCTTTCGGCGCGATCCTCGGCGGAACCCTCGCTCGTCACGAATATTGGCGGCTTCTCGCGGCCATGTTCCTGCACGCCAGCATCCTGCACTGGGCCGTCAATTCCTGGGCCCTTTATCAGCTCGGAACCTTGTATGAAGTGTTGTTCGGTTCGCGGCGGTTCATTCTGATCTATCTCGCCACCGGCCTCTGCGCCTCGATCGCAAGCGCGGTCCATATCGGCAACGGAAATGGGGCTTCGGTCGGCGCCAGCGGCGCGATCTTCGGGATCCTCGGCGCCTTCATCTTCTCCATCCGGCGGTCACCGGTCTATCGCCATCAGCCGTGGACGCGCGGCCTCATCGCACAGCTCGTTTTCTGGATCATCATCAACGTCGCCATCACCTATGCGCTGCCGTTCATCGACAACGTGGCGCACATGGGAGGCCTGATCTCAGGCCTGCTCCTCGGATTGATCCCTCACCGCGTTCCGCCGCCTCCGCCCAGGGAGAGCGTGATCGATGTGGGGACGTTCGAGCAGCCGCCGCGGTAGACGTGGGCAGATCTCTTCCGCATCGCCGCGATAGTGGCATCGGAAGGTAGCCAGGGGTGCGAGCGGCTTTATCGCGAGCACCCCTGGGACCAACGTGAAAGGAATTGTGCCGCGTCAGCGGCATCGGATGGAGTGTCGCAACCTCCAGTGCCGCTAACGCGGCACGAATCCCATTGCGCTGTAACCAGGCGTGCTCGCGATGAAGCCGCTCTCACGCCTGGCTACCCTCTCGTGCCGCTAACGCGGCATCGTCCGCGGTCTCGCGGTGTATGGAATCGAGGACTCCGCCCAATCGCAAACCACCGCGAGACCGCGCAACTTCGAGACCGCGAGACCACAACCGCCTTCAATTCCGCCGCAGAACCAGCCTCAAATCCTGCCCGCCGAAGACCCGCGCGTTCAACGCCTCGACCAGCCCTCGCATCTCTTCGCTCGCCGCCACGAACCGATTCGCTTCCGGGAAGGGGTGAATGGCGCGAATGTCGTCGACCGCGAACCCATTCTCCCGCCCAAGCAGGACCAGTGCGGCGGGATGACGCGGCGCGAGGTGCGTCGGGTCGCGCCAGAACTCGGAGGCGCTGACGGCCAGCGATTCGGCATTCGGCGTTTCGATGATCAGCAGCCCACCAGGACGCAACACCCGCGCCCCCTCGGCGAAAAGCGCAAAAAGCGCTTCGACCGGCAAATGCTCGACGACGTGCATCGCCACGACGGTGCCGATCGATCCGTTTGTGATGCTCGCGAAACATCCCGGCACCCCGGCCACCGAAGCGTCGATGCCGCGGGCAACAAGATCGGCAACCGAGCGCTCGTTCGTATCGAAACCGCGCCCGGCGATGCCGGCATCGCCGCAGGCCAGCAGAAACTCGCCGCGGCCACAGCCGACGTCGATCACCGGCTGCTGCTCGCGAGCGAGCGCAACGTAATCGGCCACGTCGACAGGACCGCGCAGCCCGTCCTCCAGCCGGCGATAGAGAAAGTCGCTGGTAAACCCGGACGAGGCCACGATCGGATTGGTCACATCGCGTACGCGGACTGCCACCGTTTCGATCTTCTGATCGAGCGCGGCGATCAGCGCATCGTTGCGCTTCGCCGCGATCGGGATCAGCTCGTGGATCGTCTTCAGCTCCGCGGCCAGCAACTCGTCGGCGGCGCGGACATCGCGCTGCACGTTCTCGATGTCACCCTTCAGATCGAGGCGCCCGTGCGCGATGTCGTTGCGCAGGCCGGTGAGGAGATCGAGCAGCACGACGTTGAAATTGCGCTGCCGCTCCTCCTCCGCCTCCACCGACCGGTTGACGAGGCGGCGAAAGAAACGAAAGAGAAAATCCAGGCGCGACGGCCGCGGCCGAAACCGGCGATCGTTGATCCAGACATCGCGCCACCCATCGGCCCCCGACGGCGGAGCATCGACGAAACGGTCGTCGCTCATGGTGCGGAGGATAACAGCAGCGGAAAGACGAGGGGCGCACAGACAGGAGTGTCCGTGCGCCCCTCGGAGAACTTACGCTTCTGCTTCGGCGGCCGGAGCGGCCGCGGCCTTCGGAGCGGGCGCCTCTTCGACGATCGATTCCTTCCCCTCGGGGATGACTTCGACCTGAATGTGGGCGGCCACTTCGCGGTGCAGGCGCACTTCGACGTCGTGCGTGCCGACGCTCTTGATCGGATGCGCCAGCTCGATGCGGCGCTTGTCGACCTCGATGCCCTTGGCCGTCAACGCATCGGCGATGTCGTTGGTGGTTACCGAGCCGAAGAGGTTGCCGTGATCGCCGACGCGCTTGTGGATGACGATCTTCATCCCCTTCACGCTGTCGGCTGCTTTCTGCGCCACGATCTTTTCCTTGTCGCCGAGCGCGGCCCACTTCTTGCTCTCCTGTTCGATCGACTTCAGGTTACCGGGCGTTGCTTCGCGCGCCAACTGCTTGGGCAGCAGGAAATTGCGCGCGTAGCCATCCTTGACCGTCACGATGTCGCCGCGGCTGCCAAGGCCGCGGATTTCGTCAATGAGAATGACTTTCATCAGAGTGATCCTTTCGATTGAAATGTCGGAAATCGAAAAACGCGTCGAATAGCCCCACGATGGAGAGCGGCAGCAGCGAGATCCCGGTCAGCGTCAGCACGCCGAGAATCGTCCACACGAACAGCGATCCCATCACTCCCGCTCCCGTCGCCGCGACGAACGACCGAACGATCGCCAGCCCCTGCAGGAAGTAGAGAAATACGACCACGATCAGAACGTTCGCGCCGATCTGCTTGGCCATCCCGCTGGCCAGCGGCGTGAGACCGCCGATGACGAACGCGAAGAGCAGCCCTTCGGGGAGCGAGAGAAAACGAAAACGATAAGGGGTGGGCTCCACGGTACGCCGCAGGGCCACATCCCGCCACGCCCGGAGCCGTCCGAGCATGACCAGGCTGAAGACAAAGAAGATCGTGATGTAGATCAGCAGAATGCCCGGCAGACAGTAGGAGCCGATGTCCATCCAGGTTCGGACAAAACTGACGGCATCGGAAGGAAGGCCGGCCTTCTGATAGTTGGCCACCATCTTCGTAGCCGTGTCGTGCACGTCCGCGATCTGCGCCGCGTACGGGGAAAACCCGGCCGCCATCCGCATCGTCAGTTCCGTGGCCACCAGGCCAACGACGCTGAACACGACCGCATAGAGCAGCACGCGGCCGAACTTCTCGCCGCGCTCCACCATCGCAAGGACGGCCAGAGCCGGCACGCCGATGGCCAGAAAAAATCCGAGCAGCGAGGCGAACGTCGCCGACCTCTCCACTGCGGTCGCGGCAGCCGCGGACGGATAAAGCAGCAGCCCCACCACAGCCGCGGAGAGCACGAGCAGCAGCCAGGCCGCGCGCCGTCCGTTGCGGATCCCGCAATGGAGCAGCGACGCCGGAAGGAAGACCACCAGAGGTGGAACGAACATCAGCGCGGTGACGATCGTGTAGCCGGCCATGCTGCGGACCAGCTTCCCGAACGACCGCGCCGGTATCGCCACCGGCTGGTCATGCTGCAGAGACGTCTCGGTCATCTACGTATCGGTATCAGTCGGTCGCGAACGGAAGCATGGCCGCGATGCGGGCCCGCTTGATCGCGTTCTGGAGCTTGCGCTGATGCAGCGCGCACGTTCCGGAGATACGGCGCGGAAGGATCTTCCCCCGCTCCGGGATGAATTGCTGCAGCGTCTTGATGTCTTTGTAGTCGATGTACTCGAGCTTCTCGACGCAGAACTTGCAGACGCGCTTGCGGCGAAAGAAGAACTTCTTCTTGCCGCCCTGCGCTCCGCCAGGTCCGCTGGAGCCGCCGCGGCCACCGGAATCGCGGCCACCGCCGCCACCACCAGGTCGTCTCATTTCAGTTGCCATGTTGGTCTCCTCTCCTTATTCAACCGGCGCCGTTTCGTCGGACGCGGGCGCTTCCATGGCCTCGGCAGGAGCCGCGGCCGAAGGGCTGGCCGCGAACGACGGGGCCGGCCGGAGGCGTTCCTTCTTCGGATTGCGCTTGGCGAGCTTCTCGGCGCGCTTGTGGTCGAGATCCGTGCGCACGATCATGTGCCGCAGGATCCGGTCCGAGTTCTTCATCCGGCGGTCGAGCTCATTGAGCCCGGCCTCGGTCTCGAACACCAGGAGCTGGTAGTTGCCTTCGTTGAACTTCTGGATGGGATACGCGAGACGGCGGCGCCCCCACGATTCTTCATGCGTGAGCTTCGCGCCTGTCCCCTCGGCGATACGCTTGAACTCTGTTGCAAGCGTCGTCGCCTCTTCCTCCGGTACTTGCGGAGAAAGGATGAACAGGACTTCATAAGTCCTCATAAATCCTCCTTCTGGCCTAGCGGAGCCTCGCCTTCTGCGATGGCTCAAGGAGCTGCCCAGATTGTCAAAAGAATGTCCGGCCGCGGATGGACCGGGCCGGCAAGGATACGCAAAGGGGTGGGTGGGAGCAATTATTTCAGGAGCGCGCGGAGCGCGTCTCACCGGAGCGCTGGCGTCTCGCCGGCTGGCCCGGAGGCGTCTCGCCTCCGGTCCGCCGACGCGGCCGGTTACCAAATACGATCCTCGGCTACCGTTCCCTACCTGGGGCGAGACGCCCCCGGGCCAGCCGGCGAGACGCCAGCGCTCCGGTGACCCCCAGAATCCGCTACCCTCTGCAAAACCAGGAGGAGCCCCATGCAAGCAGTCATCGTCCGTTCCGGCAAATCGCTGCGCAACGACATCGAGGCGGGTCCGCATCGGATGATTGCGGACGAACCGGCAGGCGCGGGAGGCACCGAGGCCGGGCCGACGCCGTACGACTTCCTCGCCGCCGCCCTCGGCACATGCACCTCGATGACGCTACGCGTCGTGGCCGCGAAGGAGAACATCCCGCTCGAAGGGGTCGAGATCACCGTCGAGAACGACCGGATGCACGCCAAAGACTGCGCCGACTGCCTCACCACATCCGGCTACATCCACCGCTTCACCGTCGCCATCAAGCTTATCGGGACCTTGACGCCCGCGCAGAGGGATCGGATGCTCGACGTAGCAAGCCGCTGCCCCGTTCACAAGACGCTCACCTCGGAGATCCGGATCGACGAGCGTCTGGTCGACTGAGTGGCACAATTCTTCTACTAGAAGAGGCAGATTCGGGTTATTTGCATGGCACAGAGCCAAGAAGAAGAGCTCCAGAGGGTGCTGGTCGCCGATGACGATCAGTCGATCCGGCAGCTCGTCTCGACGATCGTGAGGCGCGAGCGCTTCGCCGTCGACCTCGCCGCCGACGGTGCGGAAGCGATCGAGTGCCTCAAAAAGCACCAGTACGCCGTCATCCTTCTCGATCTGATGATGCCGCGAATGGATGGGTTCGGCGTCATCGAGTGGATGAAACAGAATCCGCCGCCGATCAAGCCGGTCGTCGTCGTGATCACCGCCTACGCCGACCAGCGATTCAAGGAGGTCGACGCTGAGGTCGTCTCCGGCGTCCTCCACAAGCCCTTCGAAGTGGCCGAGCTCCGCAACCTCGTCCGCGCCTGCGTGGTCGGATTCACCGACGAGCTGCGGCAACAGCTCTTCGTCTCGAATGACCGGGCCATTCGCAATTTCGGCCGCGGAGAGGATATGTAGGGACGTTGGTTGCGCGGTCTCGCCTACGAGCCCCAGTTCTCCAACCAGTACTGCAAAATCACCAGCGCCCAGAGCGGCTTGGCGTTGTTCGCCTGGCCGCTTCGATGTGCCGACAGCAGCTCACCGACGTGGCGCTCGTCGAGAAGCCCCTGCGCGCGCAGCCGCTCCGGCGCGAGGAGACGATCGACTTCGGCGCGCAATCCTTCGTTGATCCAATTGGCGATGGGGACGCTCAGTCCCCGCTTGCGGCGATAGATCACGCTCTTCGGCAGCCAGCGTTCCGACGCTTTCTTCAGAACCCACTTCGTCTCGAAACGGCGGATGCGCAGGTCGAGCGGCAGCGACAGCGCGAAACGGGTCACATCGCGGTCGAGGAACGGCGCCCGCGCCTCGACCGACGAGAGCATCGTGGCCCGGTCGACTTTCACAAGCAGGTTGTCGCGGAGATAGCTCCGGTAATCGAGCAGCATCGCCCCGGTCAGCGGATCGCCGTTCGAGGCGCCGGGCAGATCGGGCATGTCGTTTCCGAGCTTGTAGACCGCCGGCGACAGCCCGGTCCCGAACCACGCCAGATGCCGCTCGATCCACGGCTTCTCGGCGTCGGAGACGAATCGTTTCAGCAGAAACTCGAGCGTCACCTTCTTCGTCGATGACGGCACGCGCTGCACGGCCCGCCGCAACGCCGCGCGCACGAACGATGGCAAGGCGTCGTACATCGGCGCGACCTTGTGACCGATGTAGGTCGGATAGCCGCCGAACAACTCGTCCGCCCCCTCGCCGCTGAGGATGACCTTGACGCGCTGCCGCGCCGCCCGCGCCAGGAGAAAGGTCGGCAGAATGGCCGGATCGGCCAGCGGCTCGGCCACCCCTCGCACGACGCACTGCAGCGCCTCCAGCAAGGTTTCGGCATCCGTCCGCACCGGCACATACCGTGTCCTGATCCGCTTCGCCAGCTCCTCGGCGACGGGACTCTCGTCATACGACTGCTCGGCGAACGCGGCGGAGTAGGTGTGAACCTTGTCGACGCCGATGAACTTCGCCGCCAGCGTGGCCAGGATCGAGGAATCGAGTCCGCCGCTGGTGAAGACGCCGACCGGCACATCGGCCATGACCTGCTTTTCGACCGCGCGCTCGACGAGGCGTTGCGTTTCGGCGACGGCATCGCGCGCGTCAATGCGCTCGATGCGGAAAGAGCCGGCATCCCAATAGCGGACGGTCTCCTCGGAGCCATTACGGAAACGGATGAACGTCCCCGCCTCCACGCGGCGGACGTCGCGGAACGGCGTGCGCGGCTCGGGGATGTACCCGAGGCGAAGGTACTCGCCGATGGCGATGGGATCGAGCTCGCGGCCGATGTCGGGATGCCGCAGAAGGCATTGCAGCTCCGAGGCGAAGATCACCTCTCCCCGAGGCTTCGCGTAAAACAGAGGCTTCTCGCCGGCCCGGTCGCGGGCCAGGATCAGTTGCTGCGTCCGCGCATCCCAGATGGCCAGACCGAACATCCCATCGAGCTCGGGGATGGCGGCCACGCCGCGCTCCAGGTACAGAGGCAGGATCGTTTCGACGTCCGACTTCGAGCGATACGGATAGTCCGGATAGCGGGCCCGGATCTCCGTGGCGTTGTAGATCTCGCCGTTGCACTCCAGCCACACCTCTGATCCCGGCGCCGCGAACGGCTGGTCGGCGCGCTCATGAAGATCGATGATGCGCAGCCGCTCGGTCCCGATCACCGCCTCGGGACTCGTGAATTCCGCGTGCCCGTCCGGTCCGCGGTGCCGCAACGCCTCGCCCATGAATCCGAGGACCTCCGGATACCGCAGCGCCGCCCCCTCCGCGACCATTCCATAGATGCCACACATCGAGGCGACTATAACCGGAAAGATTCAAGGGGCATTCGAGGGAGAGCGCAGATGGAGTGTCAGGGAGGACCAATCGAAACACTGTCATCCTGAGCCGCCGGAGCCGCGTAATCGCGAAAGCGATTGCGCGGCGCAGGACGGTCGAAGGACCCCCAAGTTGTATCCCGGTTGGGCGGCGGAATAATCGACATCCACCGCCCCGTCCGGGTTTCAGGCTGGGGGTCCTTCGGCGCGCTCTGCCCCTCCGGGGCTGCCGCCGCCTCAGGATGACAGTGCTTTTGTTGTACGGCTGCCCTGTCTGTGCTTTGTCACACCACCCCTCGGTACAAATAGGCGATGCCGAAGGTCAGCGGGCGAACATCGATCGACGTGAACCGCGCCGCTCCCCGCATCATCGCCACGAACTCCTCACCGCAGGGAAACCGCGCTGCCGACGATTCGAGATACTCGTACGCGCCGCGCTCGCCGGTGACGGCACCGCCGAGGCGCGGGAGAAAATGGCGGCGGTAGGAGTCGTAGAGGGCGGAAGCGAGGTGGCCGGACGGCTGGCCGAATTCCAGCACGATCACCCGTCCGCCGGGGCGGACCACGCGCGTCATCTCCGCGATCGCTTTGAAAGGATCGCCGACGTTGCGGATGCCGAATGAGATGCTGGCGATGTCGAAAACAGCGTCGCCGAACGGCAATGCGGTAACGTCGGCAACGTCGAAGGTGATCTCGCGCGACTTCTGCCGCGCCAGCGCGATCATCTCCGGCGTGAAATCGGTCCCGACCACACGCCCGCTGCCGACGGCCTTCTTGAATGCGATCGCCAGATCGCCCGTACCGGTCGCACAGTCGAGAACCGCATCGCCCTCCTTCGCGCCGGCCCATCGCACCGCCCTGCGCCGCCAGAGGTGATGAACGCCCGCGGACATGACGGTGTTGGCGCGGTCGTAGCGTCCGGCGATGGAGCCGAACATGGATTGGATGCGGGTGGGGTCGGGTCCTGTGTACTGCGCGGCTGGCGCGCTGGCGCGCGCCGGCCGCGCGTTGTCTGCGCTCCGCGCGTTGTCTGCGCGTTGCGCGTTGTCGGTTGGTTCTCGGTCGTCAGTCATTCGCTCTCGAACGTTACCACCCGGCAACGAGGCCACACCAACGCGCGGAGCGCAGACAACGCGCAAGGCGCAGACAACGCGGCGAAGCCGCAGACAACGCGCGAAGCGCAGTTACAATCCAGCCATGTCTCACGACTTCGCCTTCATCCAGACCGCGCCCGGGCGGGTCTTCGTCGGATGGGGGCCGTTCGAGCAACTACCGTTCAGGCGGCCGGAGCGGCCGGCATTCTTCATCGCCGACTTTTTTCTCGATGATCCGCATCCGTGGCGGCATCCGGCGGCGTGGGAGGAGATGGCGTTCGAGGAGCTGGCCTCGCGCTTCGACGATTACGGCGCGCCGCGCGTGGCGTGGGACCCTCCGTCGCTCCCCGACTTCACGGCGCTCTTCGATTCCGCGCACGCGGCCATGATCCGCGGCGAGTTTCAGAAAATCGTTCCGGTGATCTTCGAAACGGGCCGCTTCGTCGAGCGCGGCGAATGGTGGCGCTGGTTCTTCACGCGATTGAGCCAGTTGCCGCCCGGCATGCGCGCCTACGGCTATTCGTACCAGAACCACGGGATAATCGGAGCGACCCCCGAGCTGCTGTTCGAAGCCTACGCGCGCGGCTACCGGACCATGGCTTTGGCGGGGACGCGTCCCGTCGCCCGCGCGGAAGAGCTGACGCGCAATCCGAAAGAGCTCCGCGAACATCGCTTCGTCGTCGACGACATCGTGCGCCGTCTGGCGCCGTTCGGGAACATCGAGATCGGTCCGCTCGGAACGTTGCGCCTGCCCAAGATCGCGCACCTCATCACGCCGATCTTCTTCAGCGAGAGCGGCGGCTCGGAGCGGATGTCGTTCTCCGAGATGGTTCGCCGCCTCCACCCCACCGCCGCCCTCGGCGTCTCCCCGCGCAGCGAGGCCGGCGAGCGCTGGCTGCGCGAGGCCGACCGCGGCGTAAAGCGCCGCACCTTCGGCGCGCCGTTCGGACTGGAGCGCGAAGACCGCTCCGCGCTGGCCCTGGTGGCCATCCGCAATCTGGAGTGGAGCGGCGAGCGCGTACGCGTCGGTTCCGGCGCCGGGATGCTGATGGAAAGCCGCGTGGAGCTCGAGTGGAAAGAGCTGCGCGAGAAACGCGGGCAGGTGAAGGCGCTATTCGGCGTAGACGCACACGTCGAAGCATTCGCATGACCAACATCGCCGAAGCGCGGCGCGTCATCGAGCAGGCCTGCCGACTCGGCGCCGCCGACTTCTGCGTCTGCGCCGGCTCGCGCAACGCGCCGCTTCTTGCCGTCCTGGGAGCATCGGATCTTCGCATCTTCTCCTTCGTCGACGAACGCTCCGCCGCCTTCTTCGCCCTCGGCCGCGCCAAGCTGACTGGCCGCCCAGTCGCTATCGTCACCACGTCCGGCACCGCCGTCGCCGAGCTCCTCCCCGCCGCCGTCGAAGCGCATTACTCAGGGACAAAGCTGATCTTCATCACCGCCGACCGCCCGGCGCGATACCGCGGCACCGGCGCTCCGCAAGCGATCGAGCAGGAAGAGATCTTCGGCGTGTACGGGCGGGGGGCGGTTTTTCACATCAATGTTGCGTTTGATGAGCCGCTGATCGACGAGGAGGTTGCCGCGTTGCTGGGTTGCAAGGTTGCTGCGTTGGAGACCGAGCAACCCAGGAACCAAGCAACCAGGCAACCCATCCCCTTCCCGCGCCCACTCGTGATCCTCAGCGGCCTCGCCCCCACCCACCACGCCCGCGTCCGCGCCTTCGCGCTCGCGCTGAATGCAACGGTGTACGCCGAGCCGCTTTCCGGTTTGCGCGAAGATCCGGCGCTCGCACATCTCCTCATCACCGCGGGAGAGCGGATGATCGGGCTGGGCAACTTCGATGGGGTGATCCGCATCGGCAACGTGCCGTCGCTGCGCTTCTGGCGCGATCTCGATGAGTCGCGCCGCGACCTGCCGCTGGTCAGTTTCAGCGATCTGCCGTTCACCGGTTGCAGCCGCGGAGAGGTTCATCCGATCGAGTCGCTGCCGGACGATGTGACGCCGCGCGATCGGGATGAGAGCTTCTTCGCCATCGACCGTTCTCGCGCCTCTGCCATCGCTGACATTCTCGATGAAGAGCCTCAATCCGAGTTGGCGATGGTCCGCTCGCTGTCGCGCACGATCCCCGCCAACGCCCGCGTCTACCTCGGCAATTCGCTTCCGATCCGCGAATGGGATCTCGCCGCCACGCGCGAATGGCGTGGCTTTGCCATCGATGCAAATCGAGGCGCAAACGGCATCGACGGACAGCTCTCGACATTCTTCGGCCAGTGCCATCCCTCGCGCCCGAACGTCTGCGTCGTCGGCGATCTCACTACTATCTATGACAGCAACGCCCCCTGGATCGTCCCGCAGCTCGATCCCGGCATCGACTTCCGCATCGTCATCATCAACAACGGCGGCGGACGGATCTTCAGCCGCGTCCCCTCGCTCCGCACACTCGATCCGTCCATGCGCGAGCGGATGATCGAGAACAGTCACGCGCTACGCTTCGATCACTGGGCCGCGATGTGGAGCATCGAAGAGCGCGTCACGGAGCTGCGCCCCGACGCCGACTCCACACGCCGCGCCTGGGAACGCTACGACGCCCTATGGTGATCACCTGCCTCCACGGCTTCCTCGGCAACCCCCACGACTGGGACTTCCTCCGCGACGCCGGCTTCTCCATCGAGACCCCTCCCCTCGACACCATCCCCCTACACGGCGACACCCTCCTCGGCTACTCCCTCGGCGGCCGCCTCGCGCTGCACGCACTCCTGGCCGGCGCGCAGTACAAACGCGCAATCTTCGTCTCCACCGGCCTCGGCGTCGAAGGCGACGAAGGGCGCGCCGCGCGCCGCGCTGCCGATGAGGCATGGGCGCGGCGTTTCGAGACCGAGGACTTTGATGCGGTGATGGCCGCCTGGAACGCGCAGCCGGTGCTTGCTGGGCCCGCGCTTACTCGCACACGCGATGACTACGACTCGCGCGCTCTCCGCGAGTGGTCGTCCGGTGCTTTACCACCGGTTGCCTCACGCCTGCACGAGCTGACGATTCCAACGCTCTGGATCGCCGGTGCGCGGGATGCAAAGTACGCCGCCGAGGCGAAGCGGGCTGTTTCGCTGGTTCGGGGCGCGAACCTGGCGACGATCGAGGATGCAGGGCATCGCGTTCCCTGGGAGCAGCCAGCCGCATTCATGGAAAGGCTTCAACCACAGAGATACTGAGGACGAGCCCCCTGGGACCGCGGGCGTCTCGACCGCGGGTCTTGGCAGCATCCTGCTCAACCGCGCGGGCGAGACGCCCGCGGTCCCAGGGGGGGTGCGGTTAATTCTGCTTTCCCAGCTCCTCGTCAGAGAACTTCATCACCTCTGACGCTGCCAGGAGCCACCCGCCGGCACCATAGTTGACGTTGATCACGTCGTCGGACGCGATCGTCGGCCGGCTGCAATCGGGCCCGGTACCGGGCGGCTGGATGCCGGTGACAACGCCGTCGGCGTCGATGCGCTGCATGAGCACGCCGAAGCCCTTCATGACCACGGGCAGATACGCATCGCGGTCGAGCAATCCTTCGTTGATCCCGCGCGCGAGAAAGAACGTCATCATGCCGGTGGCCGATGTCTCCGCGATGGGGCAGTCGAGAGGGTGGGAGAGATCGGAGCCCCAGCCGCCGCCAGGCGTCTGCCTCTCTTTCAATGACGCCGCCATCAGCACCAGCATCTGGCGGATCTCAGGCGGGCTGACCACACTCGGATACTGCGTGCCGGAGTACGGACGATCGAGGTAATGAGCCGCGCGCATCAGCGCGATGGCCGACCAGCCGTTTCCGCGCCCCCAGAAAAGATCGTTCCTGCCGATCCACTCCGGCTGATGCTGAAAGAGATCGTGATTCGGATCCCAAAGGAGAAACCCGTTGCGCGCGGCGGCAGTAGGAACGGCGACCTCCCGAGGATCCGACGATGCCGGACGATGATCGTAGACATACGCCTCGATCCACTCGTACGCGAGGTTCCGCGCCAGCTCGTTCGACGGCAGCCCATCGACCGACGATCCGTTCATGGACAGCCAGGAAATGACCATGTACATGTCGTCCTGCCAGTAGCGGGTACCGTAGCCTCCCTCGATCCACCACGGGTCGCGCGGCACACCGGCAGCGGGTGTGGTGCGGATCGCGTGCTCGGCGAAACTCATCGGACCGGTCAGCGTTGCCAGCAACGCTTCACGCCTCGGATCACCCGGAGGGATCACGCGATAGAGATCGAGAGAAACTTGCGCGTACGCCGTGCCATCACCCCAGTAGAGATTGGTGATGTCGTCGTCGCTTCCCAGGATCACGGACGCCGCCCGGTCGATCAGCCGCGCTCCAGCCGGATTCGATTGATTCTCCAGCTCCTCGCCCATCAGCACGAGCCCGTCGAGAAACGGAACGTTCTCCCAGTGCCGCCGCGGCTCGAACGAATCGATCCGCACTCGATCGGCAATCCGGATGGCGGTGGAAGCGATCACCTTCCGGCTTAGCGGCGTGGGATGGAGAACGGCCCGCCGCCGGGCAAACGCGGGACATGCAGCGAGTACGACGAGAGCAAGGATCGCGAGAAAGATCTTCCGGGACATACCAAGGCCCCGAACGCCTCACGCCGAGGAGTTATTCATGATGACGGTACCGCTCCGACGGTTTTATCTGCGTACATCTGCGTCATCTGCGGATCGGCTTACGGTCGTCTCACCACCCCAACACGTACGCAAACATTAACGGCGCCACGATCGACGCATCCGACTCGATCACGTGGCTCGGCGTGTCGACGCCCAGCTTCCCCCATGTGATCTTCTCGTTCGGTACGGCGCCGGAGTACGAGCCGAAGCTCGTCGTGGAGTCGCTGATCTGGCAGAAGTAGCCCCAGAGGGGGACGTTGGTGCGCTGCAGATCCTGGTGCAGCATCGGGACGACGCAGATGGGGAAGTCGCCGGCGATGCCGCCGGCGATCTGGAAGAAGCCGATGGTGGTCCCGTCCTGCGTGGTCTTCGTGTAGTAGTCGGCCAGCTCGATCATGTATTCGATGCCGGTGCGAACGGTGTGCACGTTCTTCACGTCGCCGGAGATGCAGTGGCCGGAGTACATGTTGCCGAGGGTCGAGTCCTCCCAGCCGGGGACGAACATGGGGAGATTCTTCTCGGCCGCGGCGATCATCCACGAATCCTTCGGATCGATCTGGTAGAACTCGGCGATCGAGCCGTCGCGAAGGATCTCGTACATGAACTCGTGCGGGAAGAGGCGGCGCCCTTCCTTGTCCTTGGCCACCCAGTGACGCAGCACCGCCGATTCGATGCGGCGCATGGCCTCCCCCTCGGGGATGCAGGTATCCGTCACGCGGTTCATGTGCCGGTCGAGCAGCGCCTTCTCATCCTGCGCGGAGAGGTAGCGGTAACCCGGAACGCGCTCGTAGTGATCGTGCGCCACCAGGTTGAAGATGTCCTCCTCGAGGTTGGCGCCGGTGCAACAGATGGCGTGGACCTTCCCCTGCCGGATCATTTCGGCGAGCGAGATCCCCAGCTCCGCGGTCGACATCGCGCCGGCCATCGTGACAAGCATCTTGTTCCCGCCGTCGAGGTGCTTGATGTAGTCGTCCGCCGCCGCGCGCAACGCCGCGGCGTTGAAGTGGCGATAGTGATGCTGAATGAAATCTCTGATCGGACTAGGCATGGCCGATGATACTGCGCGGCTGGCGCGCTTTGTCTGCCGCTCCGCGGCGTTGTCGGTTGTCTGCGCCGCGGGCGCGTGGACGAGAAGTCACATGTCGCGCGAGATGTTGCTGCGCCCGCGTTGCAGCGTTGCCTGGGCCAGTTGGCGGTTCGTCGTAGGGCTCTCGCGTCACATGAGCCTTTTGACCACGCGCCGGCGGCGCAGACAACTGACAACGCGGCGAAGCCGCAGACAACGCGCCGCGCGCAGTATCATCCGCCGCATGAAACGAGCCCTTCCCCTGCTGCTCCTCGTCTGTACCACCGTCTTTGCGGATGACGCCAAGCTGACGAAATCGATCGAGACCGACATCCGCACGCTGGCCGCGCCGAACATGGAGGGCCGCGGCCTCGGTACGAAGGGCATCGGCCTGGCGGCGAACTACATCGAGGGGCGGCTGCGCGCTCTCGGACTGCAACCGGCGTTCGGCAAGTCGTATCGACAGCCGTTTCCGGTCAAGATGGGCGTCTCGCTCGGCAGCGGCAACAAGCTGGAGGGAGTGGCGGACGGCGACTGGACGCCGCTCGGCTTCTCCAGCGCTGGCCCGTTCTCAGGACCGCTGGCCTTCGCCGGCTACGGCATTGACGCCACACCGATCGGATACAACGACTTCGACGGAATCGACGTGAAGGGAAAAGTCGTGCTGATGCTGCGGTACGAGCCGCAGGAGAAGGACGACAACTCGAAGTTCGACGGACGCAGGCCGAGCCGCTGGTCGGCGATGCGCTACAAGGTCCTGCAGGCCCGCGAGCGCGGCGCGGTGGCGGTGATCTTCACCACCGGCCCGATTCAGGACGAAGGGAAGGACAAGGTTCCGCCGCTCGTCAACGACGGGCCGGAGAGTCCGGCCGGCATCCCGGTGATCCAGGTGAAGACGTCGGTGGCCCAGCGCTGGCTGAAGGATGCCGGGATCGATCTGGCCCAGTTTCAGAAGGACGTGGATGCCGATCTCAAGCCGCGCTCGCGCGTGCTGGCGGCGAGCGTCAGCGGCGTGGCCGATGTGAAGCCGCAGTTCGATAACGGCGAGAACATCGCCGCCATCCTCCCGGGCCGCGGCTCGCTGGCGAACGAGGTCATCGTCCTCGGTGCACATTACGATCACCTCGGGTACGGCGGTGAGGGCTCGATGAAACCGAACGTGCACGCCATCCACCCCGGCGCGGACGACAATGCCTCCGGCGACGCGGGGGTGATGAACGCCGCCGAGCTGCTGCGCGATTCGCTGACGGGTATCCCGGACCGCCGCACGATCCTCTTCGCGCTCTTCTCGGGCGAGGAGCGCGGCCTGGCCGGATCCGGCTATTTCGTCGCGCATTCGCCGGTGCCGATCTCCAGCATCAAGGCAATGGTGAATCTCGATATGGTCGGCGCCTTGCGTGAGGACAAGATCACCGCCTTCGGCACCGACTCGGCCCCGCAGTGGAAGGCGCTCGTCGACACGGCCGGCGCCGGATCGAACCTCAAGATCACCGAGACCGGCGACGGCTACGGCCCGTCCGATCAGACCAGTTTCTACGCGGCGAAGGTGCCGGTGCTGCACTTCTTCACCGGCGCCCACGAGCGTTACCACACGCCGGAAGACATCGCCGATGCGGTCAACTTCGCCGGCGAAGCGCGCATCGTGAGGCTGATCGCGAACGTGATGACGCCGCTGGCCCGTGGCGCCGTGACCCCGGTCTATGCGCGCGCTTCGAGCGCGCCGGCGATGGAAGGCGACTCCCGCGGTTACGGCGCGTACCTCGGCTCGGTCCCTGACTACTCGGCGATGGATGCCACCACCGGCGGCGTTCTCCTGTCCGACGTGCGCCCTGGCTCACCGGCCGACAAGGCCGGTATCCGCGGCAAGGACCGGATCGTCTCGATCGGAGGCACGCGCATCGAGAACCTTTACGACATGTCCTACGCGCTGCAGGATCACAAGCCCGGCGATACCGTCGACATCATCGTCGTCCGCGGCGGTGACCGCTTGACGCTGCGCGCGACGCTCACGACGCGCGGCGGCGGCGCTCCGATGGCACCTGTGCCGGTCGCTCCCACACCTTCCCCGCGCCCGCCGCCGGGTGGAAAACTGACACCTTCACCGGTCGTACCTACCCCCTCGCCCCGCCCACCGCGTGCAGGGTTGCAGCCCTCGCCGGTCGTTCCGCCGCCCTCGCCAAGACCGCCGGGTCCAGGACCGGTGAGCCCGCCGGCAGGCACGCCTACGCCCTCAAACGGTTTCACGATCGGCGCCGGCAAACCGTTCGAGAAGACGTACGACGGCGAGAAGCATCTGAAAGACATCCGCCAGCTCACCTTCGGCGGCGAGAACGCCGAGGCCTACTTCACTCCTGACGGAACGAAGATCATCTACCAGGCCACCGTGCCCGGCGCCGGATGCGATCAGGAGTACACGATGGATCTGGCCACCGGCGCGACGAAGCTCGTCTCGAACGGCAAGGGGCGGACGACGTGCGGCTACTACCGCTATCCGCAGGGCGACCGCATCATCTATGCGACCACCGAGGGCGGCGGCGCCGATTGCCCGCCGAAGCCGGACATGTCCAAGGGATACGTCTGGCCCGTTTACTCGTCATTCGACATCGTCGAGGCCAACGTCGACGGCTCCAAGGCGAAGAAGATCACCACCGCTTCCGGATACGACGCGGAGATGACGTGGTGTCACAAGGGCGGGAAGATGGTCTTCACGTCGATGCGCGACGGCGATCTCGAGCTCTACGAGATGGACGAGGCGAGCGGGAAGGTCAAGCGCCTGACCTACGCCCCCGGCTACGACGGCGGCGCCTTCTACAACGGCGACTGCACCGAGATCGTCTGGCGCGCGAACCATCCGGTGGGTCCGGCGCTCGATGAGTATCGCGGGCTGCTGGCGAAAGAGCTCGTCAAGCCGCTGCTCATGGAGCTGTTCCTGATGAATGCCGACGGCACGAACCAGCGCCAGATCACCCACAACGGCGCCGCCAACTTCTGTCCCTACTTCATGAACGACGGGAAGCGAATCATCTTCGCCTCGAACGTCAACGCCCACGGCTTCGACTTCGACCTCTGGACGATTCAGAAGGACGGCCAGGGCCTGGAGCGCATCACCACCGCCCCCGGCTTCGACGGCTTCTGCGTCTTCAGCCCCGACGGCCAGTACCTGATCTGGGCCTCCAGCCGCGCCAAGCCGGACAGCTACGAGATGAACCTGTTCATCGCGAAGTGGGTGGACTGACTGCGCGGCGTTGCCGCGCGTTGTCGGTTGTCTGCGCTTCGCGCGTTGTCGAAGAGCGGCCTCTGAAACGCGGCCACGCAGACAACGCCCACGCCAGCGCCGCATCACACCTCAATGCGTGGTACTGGCTTCTTCGAGACGGTCGACACGCGCCCGTAGGTTGGAAAACGCTTCTTCAAAGGTGCGCGAAGTCTACTGTTCGACAACGCGAAGCCGGCGATCGAGCTCGGCATGCGAGAACTTGATCATCGCCTGCGTGTCTGCGAATCCAAGCTCCATCCGCGCTTCGATGTTGGCGGTCCTGCGGTCCACCTTCTCGTCGAGGTTGGCAAGACCTTCCGCGAGCAGGTCGGACCTTCGACGCAAGTCTTCGGCGGTCACGTCGAAGTGGAGGCGTAGCTCCGCCGTTTTGTCATCGAACTTCTTGTCGAGCGCGTCGATGCGTCGATCGATCGCATCGAAGCGCTTCTCGAAGCCCTTCTCAATCCGCTCGGTGTTCGCTTCCAGCAGACGTTTCAGCTCGTCGTCCGTCATCGCGTGAGTGTACCTCGGCTCCTACTTCTTCGTCACCGTAATCGTCGCCGTTGAGCTCACCCGTGCTCCGTTGTCGTCGAGCCCCTCGACGCGGACGTCACCGTAGATCCTGCTGAAGAGGTGGTCGTCGGTGACTTCCATGCGCGGAACGAAGTGGTAGTGAATCTCATGCTTGGCCTGGATCGAGGTGGCGAAGCCGAGGGACTTGATTTTGGCGGCGTCGAAGGACTCGGTCGCCACCGGGATACCGCCGCCGGCGTAAACGCTCGCCGTCACCCTGTCGATCGTGACCGGATGGCCGCCGGTCTCCTTGACCACGGCGTCGAACGGGAAGTCGTACGTGCTTCCACTGACGTTGGCGGCCACGACCGCACTGGGCGTGATCGTGAGTTTGATCTCGCCGCGGCCGGGCGTGGCGGTGCTCTTATTCGTCCCCGGCCGTTGCGAGGCGCAGGCGAGCGGAAGGCAGACGAGCGCGATGAGGGCCAGTCGTTTCATGACGTGACTCCTGTTACTTCATGTCGCCCATGAGCGTGGTCACGCCGCAGGCGATGCGAGGACCGGCGTTGCCGGCAGGCTGCGAGGTCAGATCGTCCGGATTGCCGTGCAGGACGATGGCGTGGCCGACCACGCCGTTCGCGCCGGTATTGATCGTGATCGAGTGCGTCGTGAAGCGGGCGTGAACTTCGCCCTTGTCATCCGCGGTGACGTTGCCGAAGTCACCGGCGTGGTGAGACACCGCGTCCGGCGCGCCGTGGACCATGCCGCCGGGATTGAAGTGGCCGCCGGCATTCGCGGCGTCGTTGCCGCAGTCGCCCTTCTCGTGGACGTGGAAACCGTGGACGCCGGGGGGAACGCCGGTGAGATCGGCGACGACTTCGACGCCGTCATCGCCGGCACTCTGGAAGTGAACGACGCCTTTCGCGGTCGAGCCGCTGGTCGGGTCGAGCGTGGCCATCGCCATCGGTCCTTTGCTGTGGGCACATGCGGCGAAAACGAGTGCGAACGGGATCACCAGAAGTTTTTTCATATTGCCTCCTCTTGCAAGATCCAGACGATTCTATGACGGACCGGTCACTGCGACCATGCCGCGATCTTTTTTCCGAGCGATCCGAGCCACCCTTTGGCCACGTCCTGGTAGTACGTCGAAGCCGCTTTCTGCAAGGCGTCGGCCAGGGATGGGTAGGGGGAAATGAGCTGCGCGAGCTGTGCCACGGTGACCTTCTTCTGCCTGGCCAGGACGAGCGTTTCGATGAGGGTGGAGGCGTTGGCGCAGAGCGCGTGCGCGCCGAGGATGCGGCCCCGCTTGTCGCAGACGAGCTTCACGAATCCCCCGGTCGTTCGATCGACCACGGCGCGGTCGACCTCGGCCATCTCCACGCTGTACGTGCGGATGCTCTCCGCGCCATGCGCCGCGATCGCTTCCGCTTCCGTCATCCCGATGTGCCCGACCTCGGGGTCGGTATAGAGCCCCCACGGAACGTTGTCGTAGCTCACCGGAGAACGGCCGGGAAAAAGCATGTTGCGCACGAGCTTCACCGCCTCGTACGCGGCCACGTGCGTGAACTGCATGCCGCCGTGGACGTCGCCGCAGGCCCAGATCCGCGGCACCGAGGTCTGGAGATACTTGTCGACGGTGACGAAGCCGCGGTTCGTCTTCACCCCCGCCGCTTCGAGTCCGAGGTTCTCGGTGTTGGCCCGGCGGCCGCTGGCGACGAAGATCTCGTCGACGCGCACCTCCATCGTCTCGCCGATCTTGTTCTCGATACGGACGACTTTCTTCCCGTCCTCGGCACGCACCGACTTCGCCGCCCAGCCGCTGCGGATCACGATCCCCTCCTCGGAGAGAATCGTGCGGATGCGGGCGATGACGTCGGCATCCTCTTTGTTGACGATCTCGTCGAGCATTTCGACGACGACGACGACCTCGCTGCCGAAACGCCGGAAGAGCTGCGCGAACTCGATGCCGATGTAACCGCCGCCAAGAATCAAAAGCGATGCCGGGAAGGAATCCTGGTTCAGAAACGACACGTGGTCGAGAAAGCCGTTCTCCGCGAGCCCTTCGACCGGCGGGATGGCGGTCCGGGTGCCTGTGGCGATGACGATGTCTTTCGCGGCCAGCCGCCGGCCATCGACGTCGACCTCGCTACGCGACGCGAGCGTGGCCTTGCCGAAGATCACCTCGATGCCGAGGGCGCGGAACTTTTCCGGATCATCGTGATGCTCGATGGCGTGGCGCTGCGCGCGCATCGAATCCATCACCGACTTCGGCGTCACGCGCGCCGTCCGCGGCTCCAGGCCGTAGGCATCGGCATGCTGCATCTGGTGGACGAGACGCGCCGTGGCCACCAACGCCTTGGTCGGCACGCAGCCGGTCCAGAGACAGTCGCCGCCCAGCTTCTCGCGCTCGATCAGCGCAACCTTGCGGCCGAGGCGCGCGCAGCCGGAGGCGGTAACCAGTCCGGCCGTGCCGCCGCCGATGACCACGACGTCGAATGATTCAGGCATGCGGGGATATTAGCGGAGCCCAGACAAGAGTGCCTGTGCGCACACCTGGCCTACCTGTCATCCTGAGCCGCCGGAGCTGCGAGTCGCGAAGCGATGAAGCAGCGTAGGACGGTCGAAGGACCCCCAGACTGAAACCAGGGAAGGGTGGTGGAAAGTGGACAGCCGCCGCCCCGTCCGGGTTGCAGGGAGGGGGTCCTTCGACCGTCCTGCGCCGCGCAATCGCTCCGCGATTACGCGGCTCCGGCGGCTCAGGAGGACAGGTAAGCGCCTCACCGCGAGTACGCGTCGATGATCCTCTCGATCGCCTTCCGGCACACCCGGCAGAACCCCACCTCGTCCCGCGTGAACATGATGCAATCGAGCTCCGGCCGGTAGAGGCCGCGCGGCTCGTACTCTGCCCCTTCGAACGCCCCCACCTTGCCGGCGAACTTCTGGCCGCCGAGGAATTGCGTCTCCCAGGCGCGCTCGTCGGTGAAGAGCTTGTCCATCTCCGACTCCGGCGCGTTCGTGGCGCGAAGGTGGGCACGCTCCTTCTGAATCGCGAGGCTGTGCTTCTCGAATGTCTCTTTGTCCCACGGCGTCGGCAGCGGTGTCGATGGCTGCATTAGAGAGTCGACGAGGTCGTGCCACTTCACCTTGGCCGGATCGTGGAGCGCCGTCACGTTCGGCTCCCACGGCTCCGGATGCTCGCTGCTGCCGCTCGTCGTGTACGACACCGGCGACGTGTAGTACTCGTCCGCCAGCGCGGCGAAATGGTGGCCGAACTCGTGGACGAACACGTACTCCGCGAAGGCGCTGTCGACGCAGGCGGTTGCCTGGTCGTTGAAGATCCCGCCGCCGCCGTACTGCTTCTCGTTGACCAGGATCTCGATGAAGTCATACGGAGCGGACGACGCCACATCGCGCATGCGGTGATCGTCGAGCGTGAGCATGTAACGCTCGGAATCGAAGATGTTGTACTGCACGCCGGTCATGGTGCGGCGGTTGTCGCTCGTGCGCGGACGGTGCACGCCGCTGGCCGGCTCGGCCAGATCGAGCGCGCGGACGTTGAAATCCTTGCGGCGGCTCTTGAACGGCTCGGTGTCGAACAGCTTGCCGATCATCCGCGCCACATCCTTATGAAACTTCGGCAGCTCGCTCTCGGTGTAGCCCTCGCCGATCACCAGGATGTCCACCTTCTCCGACGGCGGCCCGTTCTCGATCACGTTCCAGACATGCCCGGCCGGCTTGCGCTCGGAGGGATTGACGAATCGCGACGACGGATCGATCAGCGTCGACCAGAGCTGCTGGAAGGCGCCGTTCGCGTCGCGTTTCTTGACGACGAGTTGTACCGGATGCTTCGGCCACGGGAACCGCACCGACTCGGCGAACGTTCCCGCGCGCTGGTTGGCCTCGTCCGTCGTCTGCCACTCGCCGAAAACCGAGGCGAAGCCGCGCGTGTAGATGGCCTGGTTCGTATCGCGGTCGATGACCTCGAAGTAGTAATTGCCGAGGTTGAGCGTGTCGATCAGGCGCGTGCGGCTGCCCGGCCAGGGACCGTCCGAGACGACCGAATCGAGAGCGATGATCTCCTCGCCATGATTGCCCGTGTGGAAGTAGTTCACCCGCATCGTCCGATCCAGAAACATCTCGTCGAATGGCGCGGCGAAGGCGGAGGTGGCCAGCAGAAACAAGGTGGTGACGAAAACGAGCGTGCGCATGTAGCGATTGTAGACTGCGAAGATGCGCCCGCACCCCGCCGTCATCCTGAGCCGCCGGAGCCGCGTAATCGCGAAAGCGATTGCGCGGCGCAGGACGGTCGAAGGACCCCCAGCCTGTAACCCGGGTTGGGAGGGGGCCGGCGAAAAAAAGCCGCCCCCTCCACTCCCGCGGTTGCAGCCGGGGGTCCTTCGTCGTCCTCAGCCCCTACCGGGGCATCGGCGACTCAGGATGACAGCGCTTTTCGTCCTCCTCCTCGCCGTGTCTGCAACCGCCCAGGTCCAGGAGCAGATCACCGTCGAGCGCATCCTCGTCGACACCCGCGTCACGGACGACCGCGGCAATCCCATCACCGGCCTCAAGGCGTCCGACTTCCGCGTCCGCGTCGACGGGAAGCCGGCCGGCGTCGAGTCGGCCGAATGGATCCCCGAGACCGCCGCGGCCCGCGAGCTGGCCAGCATCGACACCGCCATCGACCACGCAGGGGCCGACGTCAACACATCGCTCGATCAGCCTGCCCCTCACGGGCGGCTCCTCATCTTCTTCTACCAGACCGATTTCGAGCGCAACAGCGTCCGCATCGCCGGGCAGATGCAGCAGGTCGTCAACGCGAACGACTGGCTGGACTGGCTCGACCCGGAGGACCGCGTGGCGGTCTTCTCGTTCGACTCGCATCTCAAATTCCGGCTCGACTTCACCGACAACAAGGACCACATCAAAGACGCCATGGAGCAGGCCCTGCTCACCGACGAACCGCCGCCGCCGCGGATCGTTCCGATGCCCGCGCTGGCCAAGCGGCTCGACCGCGAGGAGATGCGCAAGGCCGCCTCGCCGGAAGCGGCTCTGATCATCGTCGCCAACGCCCTCCGCCCGATCCCGGGGCCGAAGTCGATCATCCTTTTCGGCTGGGGCCTCGGCAAGCTGACTCCGAGCGGCGTGATGATGGATCGGAAGTACGTCCCCGCGCGGCAGGCGCTCGAGTCGGCGCGCGCCACCGTCTTTTCGATCGATTTCACGCAGGCGGATTACCACTCACTCGAGGCCGGCCTCGGGCAGGTCGCCGGCGACACCGGCGGCTTCTACGCCAAGACCTTTCATTTCCCCAGGATCGCCGTCGATCGCCTGCAGAAAACGCTGGCCGGCCACTACGAGCTCGAAGTGCGCAAGCCCGACATCAAAGTGCGCGGCACGCACACGATCGAAGTCGAGGTTCCGTCGCAACGCCGCGCCACCGTCCTGGCAAGGAGCACGTATGTGGATCGCGACTAGGCCGGCACGGCCGGCTGCGCTGGTTGCCCAAGGCTCGGCCAGCAGTGGCGCAATTGCGTTTCTGCCGCGCAGACTCCTGGCTGGAGCGCTGTTGATCGCGGCCGCGGCGATGGCCCAGACCCCACCGCCGCTGATCGAGAAAATCGAAGTCGAGCGCGTCATCATCGACGCGCGCGTCACCAACATCGACGGTGAGCCCATCCTAGGCCTCCAGCGCGGCGACTTTCGCGTGCGCATCGACGGCAAGCCCGTGGAGATCGAATCGGTCGACTGGATCTCCGAAAGCCGAGATGTAGCTCAGTTCGAGAACGCGGCGCACGTCCCCAACGGCATCGCACCGGAGCCGCAGAAACATGGGCGGCTCTTCGTCATCTTCGTGCAGACCGACTTCGGCCGCGCTCGACAGCGCGTGCAAGGGCAGATGGCCATCAACGCGGCGCTGGACAAGTGGCTGGCCTTCCTCGAGCCGGACGACCAGACCGCCGTCTTCTCGTTCGACTCGCACCTGAAGTTCCGCCTCGACTTCTCCGGCGACAGTGCCGCCGTCCAACGCACCGTGAAGGAGTCACTCTTCATCGGCGAACCGCCGCCTCCCGCGCCGTCGAAGACGTGGGCGCTCTCGATGCTGCTCGACCGCCAGGCCATGCACGATGCCGCACGCCCGGAGATCGCGCTGCGCATCATCGGTGAGGCCCTGGCGAAGGTGCCCGGAGCGAAATCGATGATCTTCATCTGCTGGGGCATGGGCCATGTGACCAACGGCGTGTCGTTCAACGACTACGGTTACGAGCATGCCGTCCTGGCACTGCAGCGCGCCCGTGTCACCGTCTTCACCATCGACATGATGGACTACCACCAACTTGCCTTCAGTCTCGCCAGCATCGCCGGCGATACGGGCGGTTTCTATACGACTTCGACCCGCTTTCCCGCAATCGCCATCCATCGCCTCCATCACACGCTCGGCGGCCACTACGAGATCGAGGTCATCAAGCCGCAGTTGACGCACCGCGGGTTCCACCAGATCGCCGTCGAAGTTCCGACCCAGCGCCGCGTGACGATCCTCGCCCGCAACGTCTTCGGCGACTGAGCCGGCAGGCTCACCAGAGGAGCCGTCATCTCCTACGCTCGACTCCCGATCGCGAGAGCGGCACGGAGTCGCTCTTACCTTGGCAAGTCCCCTGAGATCAACGCGGCACTAGACCTCTTACCATGGAATGATGAGATGCTCTGAAATGACGCATGCATGGTTCGAAATGAAGCATGCCTGCTTCAAAATAAAGCACGCTATGATGAAAATGATGCAATCGCTATTGCCATGGTAAGAGACTTGGCTGCTGAATGACGTCTTGTCTCTCGCCATGGTAATAGAAATACCATCCAAAACAAGTGTGCGCTCTCGCCATGGCATGACATCGAGCCGCAACCGGCACCTCGCTAAGATTGAAACAAAGCACGCGCGCTTCGAAATGATGCACGCGAGGATCAAAACAATGCTCGTGTCTTCACCATGGTAAGAGCTGATGCTCCGAAACGATGCTCCCTTTCTTACCTTGGTAAGAGAAGCGGCTTCCCGACAACGGGGCGAACCATCGAACAGAGCCTCGCCGCCTGTTCGCGCTACACTTCCCCCATGACGAACCGCCTCCTCATCACCCTCTTCATCGCGGTCTTCGTCTGGTCGCTCATCCACCCGCACGACTACTTCACCTGGATCCTCGAAGTCTTCCCGGCCATCATCGGCATCGTCCTCGTCATCGCCGTGAGAAAGAGCTTCCCCCTTACGCCGCTCCTTCTCACCCTGCTCACCTTCCACGCCATCATCCTCATGGTCGGCGGTCACTACACGTACGCCGAGGTGCCGCTGGGGTTCTGGATGCGCGACGCCTTTCACCTCGGGCGGAACGACTACGACCGCATCGGCCACTTCGCACAGGGCTTCGTCCCCGCCATCGTCGCGCGGGAGATCCTCATCCGGCGCAACGTCGTCCGCACCCGCGGCTGGCGCTACTTCATCATCGTCGCCATCTGCCTGGCCATCAGCGCCGCCTATGAATTGCTGGAGTGGCGCGTCAGCGTCGCCACCGGCAGCTCCGGCGACGCCTTCCTCGGCACGCAGGGGGACGTGTGGGACACGCAGGAAGACATGGCCACGGCGCTCATTGCCGCGCTGATGGCGCCGCTGCTGATGGGGCGTTTTCACGACCGGCAACTGGCGCGGCTGGCGGCCGGTTCCGTATCCCGCGAAAGTCCGTGAGGAACCAGAGCACCAGCATCAGCACCCCCATTGCCCAATAGAAATTGCGCGAGAGGACGCCGTTCATGAACTTGCCGTACCACGGCGCGGCGATGAGGCATACCGCCATCACCAGCTCGACGAATCCGTGCACCGCCAGACCGATGCGCTTCATGATCCCCAACGGATACCGTGTGAACACGGCCAACAGAAAGAGCAGCGCGGCGGCGAGGTACGCCCAGGTGGTGGCCGGACGGCCGGAGAAACCGGCGATCGACGGTCCGGCCGCGAGCAGGATGGCTAGCGCGTAGTCGATGATGCCGTGCGAGACCGCTCCGATGCTGCGATGAATCATGGCAGGTCGCGTCCTTCCCCCTGATCGAGTACGAGGAACGGCGGATGGCCGGTCCCGGCGAGCGCATAGTCCAGGTCGCGCAACGGATCGTACTCCCCCTCATCGCTGAGCTCGAATGTCCCGAAGTGAACGGCCACGCTCGTACGCGCGCCGAGGGCGAAGTGCGCATCGACCGCCTGGGCCGGATCGATGTGCACCGGCTGCATGAACCAGCGCGGCAGATACGACCCGATCGGCAGCAACGCCGCCCGGATCGGCGCAAAGCGGCGCCCGATCTCCGCGAAGTGCTCCCCCCACCCCGTGTCGCCGGCGAAGTAGACGTTCCCCGACGGCCCGCTGACGACGAAGCCTCCCCACAGATTGCGATTGCGGTCGCTCACCGCCCGCGACGAGAAGTGCCGCGCCGGCACGACGGTGACGTCGAGTCCGTTCGCTTCGAACGTCTCCCACCAGTCGAGATCGACACAACCCCGAATCCCATGCCGCCGCATCAGCGCCGCATTGCCCAGCGGCGCGATGACAGGCCCGCTATTTCGTTCGGCAAGCGCCCGCAACGTCGCCACATCCATATGGTCGTAGTGGTTATGGCTGACGAGCACGAAATCGATCGCCGGCAGATCCTCAAACCGGATCCCCGGCGCCCGATGCCTCTTCGGTCCCGCAAACGACACCGGCGACACCCGCTCCGACCACACCGGATCGGTGAGGATGTTGACCCCATCCATCTGAATGAGCGTGGTCGCATGATTGATGAAGGTGACCCGCAGCCGCCCCTCCCCCTCCCTCTCCGGCGGCGCCGGACCGTAGATCTCGTCCCGATGCTCCGACCACTCCCCCCGCTGCCTCGTAGCCATCCACTTCAGCAACGACCCCTCGGTTCGCCACACGCGTTCATGGTTATGAAACCGCTGACCATCGAAATGATCGCTGACCGCCCCCCGCCACCGCGACGACGCGAAGAAGATCCGTTCGATGGCAACGACACCGAGTGCCGCCCCGATGGTGATGCCTGCCGCCTTCGCCGTTTTTCGCATCAGACCTATTCGAGCACAAAACCCCCGCTGTACTACTGACCTTTGGTTTCTGCGCGTGACGCGAAGGTTTCTTCCAAAACCGTGCGGCCCCGAGAACGAGAGCTCGCGCTTCCCTACATCGAGAGTCCTTCTCCCCCAGCGCTTTTCAGCTGGGGGAGAAGGGCCTGCCCTGAGCGAGCGAAGCGAGTCGAAGGGTGCCGAAGGCGGATGAGGGGGCGGTGCTTGCCGTGCCCTTGCCGGCATCGAGGGTGGGCGGCTGTGCGCGATCCGAACGTTTCCCGCCTGATCACAACCCAATAACGTCCCGCGAATAAACTCAATCGCATGAAAGCCACACTCCTGGCCTCAATGCTCGTCAGCGCAACGAGTTTCGCCACCTACCAACTGACCCACGCCGTCACCGTCGATCCCTCGTTCTCTCCCGACGGCGCCCGCATGGTCTACATCGTCGTCGTCGCCGGCAAAGAGCAGCTCTTCACCGCCGATGCGGATGCCACGAAGCCGATCCAGATCACGCACGACGACTGGAACCACGAAGACCCCGCCTGGTCTCCCGACGGCCGCAAGATCGCATTCGTGTCGTTGAACCCGACGGCAAACGCATGGCCTTCCGCCGCATCCTCGGCGAACTGAATTCCGAGGTCTTCATCGCCAACGCCGACGGCTCCGACGCGAAGAACCTGACGAACAACCCATCCTTCGACGGCTGGCCGAGCTGGTCGCCCGACGGCTCCGAGATCGCCTTCGCCTCGAACCGCCGCGCCAACTACCAGATCTTCGTGATGAAGCCCGACGGCTCCGACGTCCGCCTCGTCGCCAACACCGAAGGCCGCGCCACCGCCCCCATCTGGTCTCGCGACGGCAAGTCGATCTACTTCCCCAACTGCCGCAAAGTCGACCTCGGCACCGACTGCCAGATCTTCGTCGCCCCCGCCCCACATTGACGCCCCCGCGACGTGCGGCTATCCTCTCCCCCGCCCCGGAAATAGCGAGGCAGCACAGCTCGTTGAGACGATCCCAAACAGGCGCTTAGCTCAGTCGGTAGAGCATCACCTTCACACGGTGGGGGTCAGCGGTTCGAGTCCGCTAGCGCCTACCAATCTAAACCGCTCACGCCGCTCAGGTTAGCCATACCGAGCGGCGTTTCCATTTTCTGATTCGGCCCTCAAAGTGTTCGCAGATGACGCGTCGGATCGGTGCTCGCGTCAGTTTGTGTCCGGTGTGTCGGGGTAGCGATTTGCGGTACTTGCGTCACTCCTGTAGTATGTTGGTCAAGGTATCCCATTTGGAGGTATGCGCCCATGAAGAAACAGTTGCCGGTGAAACGTGTCACGAGAATCGGCCCCGCTGTTCGACTCACGAAGAATGCACGCGGATCTCAGACCGAAGGAAGTCACGGCCGCACCTAAGCTTCTCGATCTGATCGCTTCATCCCCAGAAGGCTGCCATGCGGCTGCTCGCGCAGATAACCGCAACCGATGAAACGCTTACAATCAGTGCGGCCGGTGATGGTGTGGTCGCCACACCGACGCCTACGGGCTGGATCATGGGTAGGTGCCCGGTTGATAGCGATGCGCTCGTACGTGATGCGGCATCTCACCTTGACCGTGTGGGACCGATCATTTGTTATGACGCCGGGCCTGTGCAGCACCTTCAGTTCTTTGCTCACCCCCTGGGTCGTGGCACGTTCTTCTTCGCGCGAAATGGCACCTCGACTTTCATCGCGACCGATTTGGCTGATCTAGTTGCGCTCACACGCCGCACAAGGCTCGATGAGCGCATAGTGGCGAACTACTTCGCGTCGCGCCGTCGAACACCCTGTGACACGAGTACGTTCTTGGTCGGCATTGAACAAGTACCGCCCGCTCACGTACTGCGCATCACCACTCAATTGCAACAAATTACGTCGTACTGGTGCCCCACCGACGATCCTGAGTATGAATGCCTTACTCGGCCTGATGCTGTCAGGCGATTGCGTGATGCGATTAATGATGAACTTCAGGTTGGCACGAAGAGTCGCGCTACCGCGGTCTTGGTCAGTGGTGGGATCGATTCCGGTGTCGTTGCAAGCATGACGTGCGCGGTCAAGCCCGATGTGTCACTTGTCTGCATTCGAGGGCCCGTGGTGGCGAGCGAGGAGATTGCTTTGCAGGACGCCTTGGTAGCGCACCTAGGTCGGCCGGCAATCATGTACGAGGCAACGCCTCGCCTTTTGCTACGTGCACTGCGTGAGCGGAATCGTAATGCGCCCGCACCTTCTGGCGGTCTGTTTACGGGGCTCTATGCCGATCTGTTGGCGATGTTAGCAACCAACGGCATTGATGTGGTGGTTGGTGGCGAGGGTGGCGATGAGCTGTTCAATCCGCATCCGGATATCGTCGCTGATCTTTTGCAGCACCATCAATATGCCGCGGCGTTTGAGGCGGTGAGTTGGTATGCGTCGCTTCGCTCAGAACGCACCGGTTGGCGCGTGTATCGTGAGTATGGGCATGATGCGCTTCGTTCGGCGCCAGTAAGGCGAAGTGATGAGGATCGCTTGTTCCTTCGGCGGCTCCTGGGTGACTTTGCGGCGAATGTGGAAGCGACGTTTGTGTCATATCGTCGCGACCGTGATGGCGTCCGTGGACTGGTGTCACGTCATGCCTTTGAGGCATTGCGCGATCTGTGCGAGATTCCGTTCTATGAGGCGTGGGCACCGCCTGGAGTCGCTGCCGTTCTGAATCCGCTCGGGAGTGTTGGTGTCGTTCGCGCCGCGATGTCGTTGCGCCTGGAGGATCGGGTCAAGGCTGGCGCGGGTGCTTGCTCGAAGTTACTTCTTCGTGATGCTGGGATTGGTGTTGTTCCGAGAGATGTGCGTGAGGCACCAAAGATTGGGATTGGCAATCTGTTGTGGCAGATGACGAGTGGGCAAGCGCTGGAGCTGGTGGACGTCTTAAGCACAGCGGTTTTGCGTGACGTCGGGATCCGGTCAGACCCCGTGTTTATCGATCCGCGCAATGTCCCTGGAAGCGTGAGCTTGTATTGGTCGCTGCTTCTTGTCCTAACGTTGTGGTATCGGGAGGTTCAGGAATGGTTAACTCAGCCGCTTCCTACGATGATGCCGATCTCTTCTATGTTGCAACCCGTGTCAGCGTTCTCGACGACCACAGTGGTGATGTGATTCTGCTCGACGAATGTCGTGGTGAGTATTGGAGGCTCGCGTCGTCGACGTATGCACTTCTAGAACTGCTGCAGCGTTCTCCTCTCTGCTTTGGTGAGATTGCCGGTCTGGAGCTCGTTTGCGATGACCTCGTGTTGCTGATCAATGCTGGTCTGGTGTCGCGGCGTCGGGCATTTGCCCGGCCACGGTTGGTTGCTGTTGCTGGTTACGCGGTGTTGCATCTTTGGTTTCAATTTCGGCTGCGCGTATTCGGTTGGCGCGTTGTTGAGGCTGAGAGGCGGCTTTCGGTACGGCGTGTGGCGTTCGCGCCTCACATCATGGTGATATCGGAGGCGCTGTTGAGTGCTGCGCGGTTTGCGATGCTTGTACCGTTTGTGCGTGCGGATTGCTTACCTCGTGCCTTGTCGTTCCATCGGCTGCTTCGGTTTCGCGGTCATGAGGCGGTTCTCCGCATAGGCGCAGTATCATCTGACTTTGAGCCACACATTTGGGTAGAGGTGGGTGATGAGCGCATTGATTCTGGTGCTGACGATCAGGCGCTGCGATGGTTTCGTCCTCTTGAGCACACCATAACAACAACTGGTGATCCTTGATCGCAAGAATCCGAAATTCTAACGACCTGGGAACGCCAGCTCCAGCAATCTATGCAAGAGCGCGGATGACGGCCTCCAACGCTTCGGTCCTCGCTCGCGCGTAGCGCTCAGTCGTCCTGGTGCTGGTGTGACCGAGCAGGTCGCGCAGCGTGAAGCTGTTAATGCCTTTGCTTGCGGAGGTGCTTGCGAAGGTGTAGCGTTGGTCGTGGAAGCGCGGCACTCGACACCTGCTGCAAGCGCACGGTTACGCTGAAGCCACGGTGTCAGACCTTCGTTTTTCGTAGCCTCGCAACAGATTGAGAAAGCATGCACTTACGGACGATCCCAAAGTGATACCTGAGCGACGTTCGGTTATTCGCATTTACGAAACGTCTCAGAACGAAGCCCTGGCCCCGCCACATCTTCCCACGAGTCCGCTAGCGCGACGACGCGGTGTCGGTGTGCTGGACGCAATGCTAGGGAGGTAGGTGACACGCCCTACTATGGCGCGCATTTCCTCGTCGAGCTCTTGCAGGTACCGGCTGATCTGGGTCTGTAAGACCCTTCCATACCTGACGAGTTGTGGTAGGGCGTACTGCGCTTGTCCTGGTATGAGGCGTGGTGTGATGGGCATAGGAGTGTCTCCTTGAAGGGAGAGTGTGCCGCAGGAGCGGGAGTCTGTCGCGTATGGACCGGCTCTTGGGTTTAGGGCGTGCCCGGGTCTTTCTTGGCGTCCTTCTTCGGGTCGTCGGCTTTCGGCTTGTCCGCCGATGGTGGTGGCGTGGCGATTTGGTCGACGTGGTACTGGTAGGGTTTCGTGAAGCGATCATCGAGGTAGAGGGGCGTAAGGGGGCCGTCGCCCGGGAGCGGGCCGCAGGGACTGCGGTGCTGCTCGGTGATGGCGGTGAGGGTGTGTTGGACGAAACGCGTCTCAATGGCGAGCGTGATGCTCTCCGGTAGGTTGGTGGACGTCGTCTTTGTTGGTTTGAAGTCGTTGAGTTGGAAGCGGTCGAACTCTGCGGCGGCCGCGGTCGGCGTCGCAGCTGGCGTTGCTGTGCTGGTGAGCCCAAGTGCTTTGCTGAGGACGGCGCTGATGGGGAGGACGTTGAGGATTGCTTGTGCTGTTTGGTTGTCGGCGGTTGCTGTCCCATTGGTGAGGCTGCCGTCTTTGTCGAGGCTGGCGTTGGCGGTGCTGCTGCCAAGCCACGGCATACGGGTGTTGAAGTAGTACGGTTTGGTGTAGTCGGTGAAGAAGTCACTTGTGCGGGTGTTGCTGGCAAGGACGACGTTGCGCTGCTCGACGTCGGTGACGATGAGGCTCTTCGTGACGTTGATCCCTGTCCAGGCCTCGTTGATGGCCTTGAGTTTCGTCGAGTCCATTGTGGGTTGTGCGTCTGTGGGTTGTGCATCGGCTAGCGCTTTTTGGAGGTTGTCGAGTAGTTGGAGTGACTTGATCGCTGGGCACTTCGAGGGATCTTCGGGAGTAGAGCATGGGTCGGACAGCTCTGAGCGGCGGGCAATCTTTGTTTGCTTGATGGTTTTGGTCGTTGGTGCTGGAGTGCCTGCTTTGGTTGTTGGTTGTTGTTCGCGGTACGTGTCTTCGCGGGTGAGTGCGTAGAGTGGTTCGAGCCAGATAGTGTCTTGTCTGCAGACGGCGCGTTTGGGGTAGAACGGGATACCGTCGAGGTGGGTGTTGTCGGCGATAGGGTTCGTGTTGCCGGTGGTGATACGTGCGGTGCCGAGGCACGCGGTGGTGAGGAGCGTGAGGAGGAGGACTGCGGGTGTGTACGTGCGCATTGGGTTCTCCTGCATGAGGTAATTGCGTTGCTGTAGTTCTTCAGCGAGTGCTGTCATTCTTGTTGGACGGACGAGGTGGGGGTATTTCGCGGGGCCGATGGAATTGGTCTCTCAAGGAACGGATGAGTGAGTGTCCCCCGCGGGGCGATTGACTCGCGGCCTGGGGATCACACTGGGGGGAGACCTTCGTTTTTCGGCGGCTCGCAACCAATTGAGAAAACATGCACTTACGGACGAGCCAAAAAGGGCACCAGCGGCGTTGTGTGATTCGATGCGTGCCTACCGCACCGGCTTCTCCACGAACGGCGTACTCGACAAACCGCACGCCATCCTCGCGCTCTCGGTCTACTGCGCCGACACGGAGCAGGCAGCGCAGCGACTGGCCTCATCCGTGCTGCTCTCGTTTGTCCAGCTCCGGACCGGACGCCCAGGCCGGATGCCGAGCCCGGACGATGCGATGGCCCACGTCTTCACGCCCGAGGAGCAGCCGCTCGTCGCGTCTTACAGGAGACTGCAGATCGTCGGCACGCCCGACCAGGTCCGCGCTCGCATCGAGGAGATCGCCACGCGGACGCGGGCTGACGAGGTGATGATCGCCACCCACGCCTACGACCCGGCGGCGCGCGTTCGATCGTACGAGCTGGTGGCACAGGCCTTCGGCCTGCCGGAGACATCGATGACGGCTTGACTGCAGCCGGCTAGATGTGACCCCAACTTGCTCGCTACTGAATGCCAACCTTGTCATAGGCAGCATCGATCGCGTCGATCTTCTGCTGCGCGACGTGAAGGTCCCCACCCCAGATCGTCTTGGCGATGCTCTTCATCGTCGCGCGCGTGTCCAGGAAGGTCGCGAAGACAGAGAGGCGCGTCAACGTGTAGTAATACAACTGCGCGACATCCGTGACGCTGAACGCGCGCGCGCCGTTTGCGTCGGTCGCGGTGAGGATATTGTACGCGGCCTTGTTGTGAATATTGCTGTTCGTATGCACGCCGCCCGCGTCGTCATTCGCACTCTTATTGACGTACTTGGACTTGTGATCCGGGTCGCCCGTTCGAGTAGGATCGCTGAAATCGCGAAGCGGACCGCCGCCCGCGGCGAGAGTCGTGCCGATCTCCCACGACCACGTCGATAGGTCATTCGGATCGCGACCCTGCGCCTTCGCGTTCGTGTAATTCGCGATGATCACGCCGAAGATATCGCTGAAGGACTCGTTTAGAGCCCCCGACTCGAAAATGTATTTCAGCCCCGCGGTTGACTCAGTGAGGCCGTGCGTCAGCTCGTGCGCGATGACGTCGAGGTAGCGTGAAAGGCTGTGCGGCGTTCCGGCCGTGTCGAACAGTTGGCCGTATAGCATCTGTTTGCGAAACCAGACCGCGTTGCGCCAGTTCGCGGGCGCGCCCGCCGGCAGCCTATAGGTACAGTTGACGATGGAAATGAGCTCCATCCGGTTGCCGTCGACGCCGTTCCGCTTGAGGACGTCATTGTAAAAATCGAAGACGCGGGTCGCGTTCACGTGTGCGGAGACGGCCGCGGTATTGGCGTTGGCAAAGTCCGCGGCGGCGTTCGACACGAGCGTGCCCGGCGCCGTCGGCGCATTGATGTCGTCGAATTTGAGGTCGAACGTACGGAGCATTCGGACCGGGTCGCGCATTTCGAAGACGCCGCCGTTGATCAGGCCGTCGAAGGTCTGGTGAGCACTAAGCTCGTCGATCCCTTCACAGTGCGTCGGCAGATCGAACCAGGGCGTTGCGCTGTAGTAGAGGACGATCTCTCCGGAATGCGCGTCGACGAGGTACGTCATGTCGAGGAGCAGCATCCGTGGAGAGGGATCGAGGCCGTGTCCGCGCGCAGTCTCCGCCGACTGACGAAGCGCGTCCGGAGCGGCGCCGATATGCTCGAATTCGTAGACGAGGTGCCATACGTCGTCGTGGTCGTGGAAGTAACAGATCGTCGGCGCCGGCACTCCCGCCAGGCTGGTCGGTTGGACAGCGCACAACGCCGCGATCCTGTCGCGAGCATCCGCGGGGCTCAGCGTCGCAACCGCGTCAACGTTTGGCATCTCGGCGACGTGCGCGTCGATCGAGATGAGCTCGCGCTCCTGAGTCAGCTCGACGCTCGCCTTCCCGCCGAGGATCGGGACGTTGTTCGCGGACTGCTCGAAATGGATGACGCGCGTATTCATCAGCGGCGACTCCTGGACGGTTGCCGCGCGCAGGTCCGGCATCACTTCCGGCTGCTCGGGAGCCGTCGCCGCGGCGAGCGCCGGAAACTCGTCCTGGCCGGACCACAGCGTGTCCATGTAGTGCCGCGCCGCAGCTTCGTCGGTGTGAAACGTAATCGACGGCGCCTCGGGTGCGACCGCCGCCAGCGTAGCTTCCTCAACGGTCATGCCACTCGCGAGTGCGCCGAGGGCGATCGGCCCCACTGACTGCATGGCCTGGTCGATTGCGTGGAAGTGATAGCGCGTGAAACCCGGCATGATCCACTCCTATGTGTACTTCTTGATGATGGTTTGCACATCGGCCTGGTAGAAAAAGTTTGTGTGCATAACGACCGATTGCGCGGTGCTGCTCGATCCGAAGCGATAGTTGTTCACGTTCGCCACCGGAAGCCACTGATCGAACACTTCGGCACCGGTGAACGGCACCACCATGTCGTTCGCCGTCCCAAAGATCTGGTTCACGTTCCAGTCGAGGTACTCCTTCAGGAGTCCTTGCGTCGCGTCGTAATTCGCATGAAGGACCACGAGCTGTCTGATGTTGGTCATCGTCGGCCCATTGAGGCCGGCGAGAAACGTGTTGACTGCCGGGTCGGGGTTGAGCGCGAGGATGCTCGGAAGTTTCACAGCGCCGTGTGCCAGGACGCGAAGGAGTCCCACGATGACGCGCAGCACGACGCCGGCCTGCCCGAGAAGCGGAATCGAGCCGATGGCCGAATAGATGTTGAGGAGCCGGTTCACGTTCTCAAAGCGTGCGAGCTGCGATCCTTGATTCGCGCCGGCGACGAAAATCGCCGTTCCGACGGATTGAATCTTCTGCTTGGCAAGGGCGTGAAGCGAATTGTCCTCGAACATCGCGCGAGTGACCAGTCCGCCGCGGCTATGGCAGATCATGTCGACGTCGAGGTTGTCCGGCAAACGCGTGAGGATGTCGTTCGCGTTCTCGAGCGGTGTCTTCGAGACCGTGTAATGATCCCAGCCGATGATGTTCGCGTACTTCGTCCGAAGATACGTGAGCAGCGGATGGCCGGGCGTGCCGAAAGCAGCGAATGCGCCGGTCGTCGAGCTGAAGATGCCGTGAGTGAGCAGAAGTGTTTTCCCCTGCAATGCCGAGAGATCACCGAGCACGGGGAAGTTGTGCTCTGGATCGAAGAGGCGAAACGCCTCCGTCTTCGCTTTCGCTTCGACCTCCCGCGCGATCCAGGCGATGATGCGCTCGACGGCACCATCGATGAGATCCTGCACGATGTCGGTGACGAGCTTGAAGCGGAAGAATCGCATCACCGCGCCAGCGAACGATGACGCGCTGAATCCCGCCGGCGAGACACCGACCATTGACGTCAGCGCGGACTGCGGCACATGAAATCGTAACGGAGCGGCTGCTGGCTCGGCGGCGAGTCCCACGACGTCCGGCGTGTTTCCGGGCGCGGCTGCGCCGGCGTTCACCGGAACGAACCACTGGACGACATCGCCGTTTCGAACCATGAGCAAAAGACCTTCGCCCGGTTCGGGTGTCGCCTCGAGCTCGACATGCGCGTCATCCGATCCTGGCGCGCTCAACGTTGCCACCGGCGCGCCGGCTATGCCGAGCGGCGCCGCCATCGGCGTGACCTGCATCGTCTGGAACGCCGGCGCGAGCTCGTTCGCTGTGATGGCGTCGTCCCATACCCCCTCACCGGGCGTGAACGCTTCCGCCGACAGGCTGGGTGGCGCCTCAACGGTTTCAAAGAGCAGCGGCACACCGGGAGCGTTGACCGTGATCGCACTCCCGTCATCGAAGCGAAGGGTTTGCGGCGCGATTACACCGGTAGTGATGGATGCCACGTAGGACCTCCTCTCGTCACGAGATAAGAGTGACGAAACCGGCGGTTTCCCCTACCGATTGCGTAAACGATTGGTCACAGAGTGGGAAAGCGGCCCGGGGCGTCACTCCTAATTCAGAGAGGTTAGCTTCGCTCCCAATCATGATCACGGCAGGATTGACCTGCCTCGGCTTTCCCTACGGCACCGCTCTGGGTGTCGCGACCCTTGTCGTTCTCGGTCGGCCGTCGGTGTCGGCACTCTTTGATCCTCCCTCTGTCCCAGGAAGCACCTCTCCGCACGTCTAACTCGTCGACCGGATGGGGTCAGGTCGAAAGTCGAAAGTGCCGATGCCTGCATGGAGTACTTGGTGCAATCTGTCTTTCGGCACTTTCGACTTTCGACCAGACCCCATCCGCGCAACTCGGAAAACGGAACCAGCGAGATAGAACCGGAGGAGCCGAGCGGCCCGCACCCTGGCGGAAGATCAGTGGAGGAGTTCAGTGCGTCGCCGCCCTCCGGCGAGATTGTTGATACGCGAAAACAGACACAGTGCTGATCCTTGCACCGGCGCTGGTCGATGTCTTGAGGCGGAAGACGAAGAGGTCGGCGACGTCAGGGGTGAAGGTTGGATTCTCGACGTCGGTGGATGAGAGGTCGGCAGCAGAGCCGGGAGGACGGCGAATCAGCGTCCATTCCCATGCCGTAGCTGCTCTCGGCGCGGTACCGAGCAGGCGCGTGATCCCGGTCAGGCCCGACGCAGCGTCGACGGTGGCGGCGGCGGCGATCGCCGGCACGCCCTTGATGATCGCGTGGTTGTGGGAATCGGCGACATAGATGTTTCCGCTGCTGTCGACCGCCACTCCCGAGGCCGAATAAAATTGGGCCGCACTACCGATGCCGTCGGCGTTGCCGAATGAGCCAGCGGTCCCGGCGAACGTCGTCACCACACCGGCCGGCGTGATCTTGCGGATCGTATTGGCGTCGGCGACGTAGATATTGCTGCTGCTGTCGGCCGCCACTCCCGTGGGCGAATAGAATTGGGCCGCACTGCCGGTGCCATCGGTGCTGCCGAATGAACCAGCGGTCCCGGCGAGCGTCGTCACCGCACCGGTCGGCGTGATCTTGCGGATCATCTGGTTGCCTTCGTCGGCGACGTAGACATTGCCGCTGCCGTCGACCGCCACTCCGCGGGGGTACTTGAACCGGGCCGCGCTGCTGGTGCCGTCGGCGCTGCCGGACGAATTGGCCGTTCCGGCCAGCGTCGTCACCACGCCGGCCGGCGTGATCTTGCGGATCGTGTAGTTCCAGGTATCGGCCACGTAGACGTTGCCGCTGCCATCGACCGCCGCTCCATAGGGCGAATAGAATCGGGCCGCACTGCCGGTGCCATCGGCGCTGCCCCGTGAGCCGGCCGTTCCAGCCAGAGTCGTCACCACCCCGGCCGGCGTGATCTTGCGGATCGTGTGGTTGGACGTGTCGGCGACGTAAACGTTGCCGCTGCCGTCCACCGCCACTCCATGAGGGTTATTGAACCTGGCCGCACTGCCAGCACCATCGGCGTTGCCCCTCGAGCCGGCCGTTCCAGCGAGCGTCGTCACCACGCCGGCGGGCGTGATCTTGCGGATCGTCAGGTTGCCTTCGTCGGCGACGTAGCTGTTGCCGCTACCGTCGACCGCCACTCCATAGGGGCTATCGAACCTGGCCGCAGTGCCGGTGCCATCGGCGCTGCCCGGCGAAGCGGCCATTCCGGCGAGCGTCGTCACACCACCGGCCTGCGCGATCTTGCGGATCGTGTGGTTGGAGGTATCGGCGACGTAGATGTTGCCACTGCCGTCGACCGCCACTCCATGGGGGTCATGGAAATAGGCCGCGGTGCCATCGGCGCTGCCCGGCAAACCGGCCCATCCTGCCAGCGTCGTTACCGCGCCCGCCGGCGTGATCTTGCGGATCTGGTGGTTGGAGGTATCGGCGACGTAGACGTTGCCGCTGCCGTCGGCCGCCACTCCATTGGGGATAAAGAACCGGGCCGCGCTACCGGTGCCGTTGGCGCTGCCATACGAACCTGTCATTCCTGCCAGCGTCGTCACGACGCCGGCCGGGGTGATCTTGCGGATCGTGTAGTTCCACGTATCGGCGACGTAGACGTTGCCGCTGCCGTCGACTGCCACTCCCGCGGGTTGATTGAACCTGGCCGCACTGCCGGTGCCGTCGGCGTCGCCGGACGAACCAGCGCTTCCGGCGAGCGTCGTCACCACGCCCGACGGCGTAATCTTGCGGATCGTGTCGTTGAATGTATCGGCGACGTAGACGTAGCCGCCGCCGTCGACCGCCACTCCATGGGGGATGAAGAACCGGGCCGCACTGCCGGTGCCGTCGGCGCTGCCAGACGAAGACGCCTTTCC
The DNA here is from genome assembly GCA_017883235.1 of Thermoanaerobaculia bacterium. Taxonomy (GTDB): domain Bacteria; phylum Acidobacteriota; class Thermoanaerobaculia; order Gp7-AA8; family Gp7-AA8; genus JADGNZ01. Next base: position 64,800 of record JADGNY010000007.1, read on the forward strand.
GGCGAGTGTCGTCACCACGCCCGCCGGCGTGATCTTGCGGATCGCTTCGTTATCGGAGACATAGACGTTACCGCTGCCATCGACGGCCACTCCAAAGAGGCCGCCGAACCGGGCCGCACTGCCGGTGCCGTCGACGCTGCCGGATGAACCGGCGGTTCCGGCGAGCGTCGCCACCACACCCGACGGAGTGATCTTCCGGATCGTGTGGTTGGCGGTATCGGCGACATAGACGTTGCCGCTGCGGTCGATCGCCACCGCTTCCGGCGCATTGAATCGCGCGGCGCTTCCCGCGGCGTCGATGCTGTCGCATCCTCCGGGCGAGCCGGCTAAGTGCGTGAAGGTCAGCGGCTGGGCGCCAGCCGGCGCGGCGCAGGCGAGAAAAGCCACCAAGCCGGCGAGTTGAACGCACGTGATTGAGAACGCGGCCAGCTTCAGTCCGGCAAGAAGACGGTGGAGAACGGGCAGGGTCGCCGCTTCCGACTTTCGACAGAGCGTCATATCCGCGTACTCCCTTCTGACAGGAAACTACACCGGTCGAGTCTCGGTGTCTGTGACGAACCCGAGGAGAGCTCAGCGGGGCTGGTCGAACTGCCTCGTTCAGTGCGTCGCCGCCCTCCGGCGAGATAGTTGATACGCGAGAACCGACACGGTGCTGATCCTGGCGCCGCTACTGGTCGACGCCTTGAGGCGGAAGACGTAGAGGTCGGCAACGTCAGGGGTGAAGGTTGGATTCTCGACGTCGGTGGATGAGAGTTCGGCCGTAGAGCCGGGAGGACGGCGAATCAGCGTCCACTCCCACGCGATGGCGGTTCGCGGCGCTGTTCCGAGCACGTGCGTGATGCCGATCGCGCCCGACGCAGCGTCGATGGTCGCGGCGGCGTCGATGACCGGCGCGCTCCTTCGGATCGCATTGTTGTCGCCATCGGCGACGTAGATGTTGCCGCCGCCATCGACAGCCACTCCATGGGGGCCAGAGAACCGGGCTGCACTGCCGGCGCCGTCGGCGCTGCCCCGCGAGCCGGCCGTTCCGGCGAGCGTCGTCACCACACCGCCCGGCGTGATCTTGCGGATCGTGTCATTGTACGTTTCGGTGACGTAGACGTTGCCGCTGCCGTCGACCGCCACTCCCGAGGGGTTATGAAACCGGGCCGCACCGCCTGTGCCGTCGGCGCTGCCATACGAACCGGCCGCCCCGGCGAGCGTCGTCACCACACCGTCCGGCGTGACCTTGCGAATCTCGGAGGAATCGGCGACGTAGAGGTTGCCGCCGCCGTCGACCGCCACTCCCGACGGGTAGTTAAACCGGGCCGCGCTGCCGGTGCCGTCGGCGCTGCCATACGAACCTGGCATTCCTGCCAGCGTCGTCACCACCCCGCCCGGCGTGATCTTGCGGATCGTGTAGATGCCGGAATCGGCGACGTATAGGTTGCCACTGCCATCGACCGCCACTCCCGAAGGGTCATGAAACCGGGCTGCACTGCCGGTGCCGTTCGCGCCGCCGACCGAACCGGCCTTTCCGGCGAGCGTCGTCACCGCGCCACCTGGCGTGACCCTGCGGACCGTATGGTTGAGAGTGTCGGCGACGTAGACGTTGCTGCTGCCGTCGACCGCCACTCCAAAGGGGCGGAAGAACCGGGCCGCACTGGCGGTGCCGTCTGCGCTGCCCGGCGAAGCCATCGCTCCCGCGAACGTCGTTACGACACCGTCCGGCGTGATCTTGCGGATGGCGTCGTTCTCCGTATCGGCGACGTAGACGTTGCCGCTGCCGTCGACCGCCACTCCTGAGGGGTAGGAGAATCCGGCCTTGCTGCCGGTGCCGTCGACGCTGCCGGCCCATAAAGGCGATCCGGCGAGCGTCGTGTCGACACCACCCGGCGTGATTTTGTGGATCGTACCGTCTCGATCAGCGACGTAGACGTTGCCGCCGCCATCGACCGCCACTCCAAACGGGTCACCGAACCCGGCTGCGAGCGTCGTCACCACTCCGTCCGGCGTGATCTTGCGGATCGTGTGGTTCAACGTATCGGCGACATAGACATTGCCGCCGCCGTCGACCGCCACTCCCTGGGGAGACGAGAACCGGGCCGCGCTGCCGGTGCCGTCGGCGCTGCCCAACGAAAAGGGCGCTCCGGCGAGCGTGGTCACCACACCGCCCGGCGTGATCTTGCGAATCTCGCAGAAATCGGCGACGTAGACGTTGCCGCCGCCGTCGACCGCCACTCCCTGTGTGCCCTCGAACCGGGCCGCACTGCCGGTGCCGTCGGCGCTGCCGAGCGAACCGGCCTTTCCGGCGAACGTCGTGACCACTCCGCCCGGCGTGATCTTGCGGATCGTGTAGTTGCCTGTATCGGCGACGTAGACGTTGCCGCTGCCGTCGACCGCCACTCCCGAAGGGTTGTTAAACCGGGCCGCACTGCGGGTGCCGTCGGCGCTGCCGGACGAACCGGTCTTTCCGGCGAGCGTCGTCACCGCGCCGCCTGGCGTGATTTTGCGGATCGTGTAGTTGCCGGTATCGGCGACGTAGACGTTGCCGCTGCCGTCGATCGCCACTCCCTGCGGCGAATAGAAACGCGCGTCACTTCCCGAGGCGTCGACGCTGTCGGCTCCTCCGGGCGAGCCGGCAAAGTGCGTGAAGGTCAACGACTGGGCACGGGCTCCTGCAGCGAATGCGAGAACGGCCACCAATCCGGCGAGTTGAACGCGCGTGATTGAGAACGCGGCCGGCTTCAGTCCGGCGAAAAGACGGCTGAGGACGAGCGGGGTTGTCGCCGCCAACGTTCGACAGAGCCTCATATCCACGTTCTCCCTGCTGACAGGAAACTACACCGGTCGGAGTCTCGGCGTCTGTGACGTACCCAAGGGTTCAGCAGGCCGCAACAGCGATCGACCGCAGTTTGCAGCGTCTTGTCGCAATCGAGCCGGCCGGGCCTCGGAAAGCCCAGCCAGGCCGCTACCATTCGCTCCGCTCCACCGTGTCTGTGGCGGATCTGCTCCTCCTCGGTTCCAAACGCCGTGGCCACAGTCGCCACCACTTTCGCCATTCCCGGTCGCCCGATCTCGCGCTGAGCCCGCGGATGATCGTCGCTCCGCAGCGGGCCGCCTTCGATCCGCTCGCGCAGCCTTTCCGTCCACGCCACGCTGCCGAGGTAGATCCGGCCCACCAGATTGTCCCGGAGCGAACGGCGGTCGGCCAACTTCTCATCGACAAACGCGCGGGATAGCGCCTGAGCCTCCCCGCGATCCGCCGAGAACTGGCCGAGCAGCCAGCCCGTCTCCAGCCACGGCGGGGCCGTCTCGTACCCGGCCGTGGCGCAGTAGCTACTCCAGCGATAGGCCTCGGGGCGCGCGACCATTCCCGCACGTGGCGTTTGGCGGGGCGCTCAGTCTGTTGATTCCCAACGAAGTGGTGCTCTTGGAATGCTGTCTTAATGGAAGGAGTACTTGTGAACGCCAGTCACTTGTTCTAGCCGCTGGTTCGCAAACTGACGCAGTAACAAGGCTTCCTTCTCGTTCGTAACAATCTGTTCCAGCGTTGTGCGGTCAGTAAGCTGCCCGACCGCAGTGAAACGAACCTCAGGGATCTTATGTTCAGTCGCGATATGTGCTAATGCAACTTGATCAGTGAGCCGTACAACAGCGGCTTCGCGAACAAGTTCATCCTGATCCTCAAAAACCACTCTCGCCAGTAAGGCCTGATCGCTTAGTTTTTCTACTGCGGCTTTGCGAACCTTTGGATCTTTGTCTTTGATTCCTGACGTACACGCCAGGACTGTACATAGTAGCAATATAAGTGCAGGTAAGGCGGCCATCGCCCTGGAAGCCTGCGTCAATGTTGTGCGAACGATCTTCATGCAATCCTCCGAATCTGAATGAACATCTATTAGCCCATCGAACGCACGTGCAAAAGAGCAGAGATCACCTTCGAGCGTGATGACCAGGTCGGCCCCCCCAAGGTTCAACCTTAGAACCTTGGGGTCTAGATCTAGAGCTTCTGATCTCGGATCGCGATGACCTTGCTCGCGCTCGCGCGCGGTGTTAGGCGATGTCAAGGGTGGGATATCCGGAAGAAATCGTCGAGTTTGAGAGAAGAGCGAAGGTCTGGCCCCAGCCCCGTGATTTCGGCCCCGTGATTCCCTGTCGAGGTCAGCGAGGTCAGCGGATCAGCGTTCAATGCGTCGCTGCCCTCCGGCGAGATAGTTGATACGCGAAAACGGACACGGGTGCTGATCCTTGCGCCGCCGCTGGTCGATGTCTTGAGGCGGAAGACGAAGAGGTCGGCAGCGTCAGGAGTGAACGTTGGATTCTCGACGGAGCTGGAGGAGAGCTTGGCGGTAGAACCGGGAGGGCGGCGAATCAGCGTCCATTCCCACGCCGTGGCGGTTCTCGGTGCGGTATCGAGCAAGCGCGTGATGCCGATCGGGCCCGACACCGCGTCGATGGTGGCGGCGGCGTCGATCGCCGGCACGCTCTTTCGGATCGCGTGGTTGTTCGTATCGGCGACAGGGTAGGTCTGGGGGTCGTATCTGGAAAATCAACTTAACAAGGTTCGTCAAGTTGATTTTCCAGATACGACCCCCAACTTCCCCCGATTTCAGATCCTCCACCCCAGCGGCGTCTTCGGGCGCGTACGATGGTATACGGATGACTGCATCGTCGTCTCCTTAGGTGTCGTGCACTAGACGGACGTGCCGGGACCGCGGACAAACTTGATGTCGCCCGGGAACAAGGAGCAAGGCTTGGCTCTATCCATCTCAGCACTCGACCTCGTTCCGCTCGGCCAGGGAGGCACGAGCGTCGCGGCGCTCCGCAACGCCGCCGAGCTTGCGCGGGCGGTCGATCGCCTCGGCTACACGCGGCTGTGGTACGCCGAGCACCACAACATGCCGGGGATCGCCACCACAACCCCTGAGATCCTCATCGCGTACGTCGGCTCGATGACGACGCGGATCCGGCTCGGCGCGGGCGGCGTCATGCTTCCGAACCACTCGCCGCTCAAGGTGGCCGAGTCGTACAAGCTTCTGGAGGCGATCTATCCGGGCCGGATCGATCTCGGCATCGGCCGCGCGCCGGGCACCGACGGCTTGACGGCGCTCGCGCTCCGCCGCTCGCGGGAGGCCCTCGTCGCGGATGACTTCCTCAATCAGCTCGGTGAACTCATCGCGTGGGGGAATGGGTCGTTTCCGGCAGATCATCCGTTCCGAGCCATCCTGGCGATGCCGGACGACAGGCCGCTGCCGCCGCTCTACATCCTCGGGTCAAGCGACTACGGCGCGAAGCTGGCCGCCGAGATGGGGGTCGGATTCGCCTTCGCGGGACATTTCAGTCAGGACTCGCCCGACCCTCCGATGCATGCCTACCGCACCGGGTTCTCCACGAACGGCGTGCTCGACAAACCGCACGCCATCCTCGCGCTCTCGGTCTACTGCGCCGACACCGAGCAGGCAGCGCAGCGACTGGCCTCATCCGTGCTGCTCTCGTTTGTCCAGCTCCGGACCGGACGCCCCGGCCGGATGCCGAGCCCGGAAGATGCGATGGCCCACGTCTTCACGCCGGAGGAGCAGCCGCTCGTCGCGGCTTACAGGAGACTGCAGATCGTCGGCACGCCCGACCAGGTCCGCGCTCGCATCGAGGAGATCGCAACGCGGACGCGGGCTGACGAGGTGATGATCGCCACCCACGCCTACGACCCGGCGGCACGCGTTCGATCGTACGAGCTGGTGGCACAGGTCTTCGGCCTGCCGGAGACATCGATGACGGCTTGACTGCATGCCGGGGAAACCTTTTCTGATATCATGATGTCATTATGGTGGCGCGCGCACCGCCTTTGCAAGAGCACACCCCCTGCCACAGTGACATCGATCGATGAAGGAGAGTGCGCGAATGTGTTCTTCCAATGCGGTTATTCGAAAAGGCCTGCTCCTCGCCGGCCTGTGGTTGTCCGCGGCCGGCACGCTGCTGGCTGCCACGCCCACGCAGTCGATTCCCCTCGCTTCCAGGGTTCCTCCCGCCATCGCCAATGCGGCGACTTCCACGCGATGGTTCTTCGCCGTGCCGGAGACGCGCGCCGCCGCCGACGCGACCGACGTGCGCCTGGTCATCACGGTCGACGGCGAGCTGTTCGCCGACGGCGCGTTCCATCTGAACCGTTCCGCGGCCGGCGCGGCGCTCGAGCTCTTCGTTGGCGATGACGCGCGGCAGCGGAGGCTCGCTGAGGCCGCGGCATCGTCGCGGCCGAGCGAAGTGCGGCTGTTCGCCGGCGACCACCTCGTGGCCTCGTCCACGCTGCAGGAGCTCGCCGCGCAGAGCCGCAAGCTGCAGGCGATGCACATCAATGCGACAATCCCGATCAGCGGCAAGTACACGATGGGAGCCGACGCCGGTCTGCCCGACGCGCCGTCCGACGCGCGGCGCCTGCACGTGAAGGCGAACGATGCGTGCAGCGACGGCTGCGAGACCGAGCGTACCTGGTGTTATCAGAACAACCCCGATTGCGGCACGCAGATCATCTGCGACGTCTGTGAAGCGGAGTACAACAGTTGCACCAACTACTGCGATTACGTCCGCGACTCCGACGGCGACGGCGTCCCCGACCGCAGCGACAACTGCCCGGCGACGTACAACCCCGGCCAGGCCGACTGCGACGGCGACGGCGTCGGCGACGCCTGCGACTCGTTCAGCGGGACCGTCTCACAGTCCGGCTACATCACCGGCTGGGATCCGCCGTACTACTTCTTCGGCGAGGACTCGTGCCAGGACCCCTGGCATTACTGGCCGTACTCGCAGACCTTCCACTACGTGATCTACACGACGTACACGTATTGCAGCGGCGGGTCGACGACCTATGCGGAGTACGGCTCCGGAAGCACCTCTGGCAGAGACGTCTCCTACGATCCGGGCTGTCAACAGTGGTATCCGTTTGCGGTGAGTGGCGGCGATCAAGCGACATCGGCGAAATCCGCGGCCGCGCCGCCGGACTTCTGGCAGGATCACCGGCTCGCCGTGGCAAACGGCCAAGTCTTCGTGACCGGGCCCGATGGCAATCACGTCGTCATTCCGTCGACCGGCAGCGTCCGCCTCGAACAGCGCGGCAACGATCTTTTCCTCATCACGCCGCAGGGACGCGTTCCCTTCAGTCTTCGGCCCACGACGCTCTGGCTGAAGGGTCTTTCCGCGACCTCGCCCGGCGGCGCGCACAACTGAGCGTTCCCCGCATTCCCCGGAGCGCACGCCGCTCCGGGGATGCATGCACACCTTCACCGTCTCGTTTTTCGCCCGCAATCAGTGTGCGAACTGGATGGCCGGGTCGTCAGCTTCTTCCGCGCCGGAGCACCACGCACACGGCGCGAATTGCCGCGCGCGCGATGCGCCGGCACAAGGGCGACCTTCTCGTCAGGCCCGCCAATCGAGGTCCAACGACGTTGTAAATGCGGATGAACAGCATCCCGGCTGCATGCGAGGCCAGCCGCTCATCGCGGAATCTCCGCAGAAGCTCGACCTCGGGTTGCATGGCCGAACCGAATGCCGCCGTCGCCACGAAGCAAGGGCCTTTCGTCGCCGGTGCCTGGGCATTTGCAGGCGTAGATTTGCCGGCCGCGCCCAACTCGGCGGCCTTCTCCGCGGGAATGGGCTGCTGCGCCTTCCGGAGCGTGGTGAATTGCCCGGGATCCCACTCCTTCTGGCACTTGGGGCAGCCGAATCCCTGTTCCGGTCCACGCTCGCCCTCCTTGATGAACAGTCTGATTTGCAACTGTCCCTTCTCGCCCAGAACGAACTCACCGCAATGCGGGCAGAACCCGCGCGCAGGCCCCGTCATCGCCGGGCTCGGTAGTTTCTCCGCGGCTACGGCCTCGCCGGTCCTCAGGAACGGCCGGTAAGCCGGCATCAGCGTCCTCTGTTTGCATTGCGGACAAATCTCTCCCTGCATCTGGCAGCACGTTGGACAGAGGGCCTTCTTGCACGCGGTACAGAAGAAGCCCCGGTAGAGAAAGGGGTCTTTCTTGACCTCTTCGGGGACGGACCCAGAACCGATGTTGACCACGTTCTGGTATTGCTGGGCGAGCTGGACACCCGGAGGAATGCCGATTTCCTCCAGTGTCTTGCCGCATTGGCCGCAGTTGTAGTCGGGCATGAATCACCTCGCTGCGGCGCGTATACCACACGCGGGCCCGCCAGGATGTGAGTGCCCTCGCCCCGCCGTGTGTTGCGCCGCTCGGCGGTTCCTTTGCGCCGCGCAAACTGTCCGCGCCAGCAATAGAGCCATTCCGGCAGCCAGCAGCCTCACGACGGTATCCGAAGAATGATCCGCTAAAACCAACTTCACCACAGAGGCACAGAGAACACAGAGTTTTTCTCTGTGTCCTCTGTGTCTCTGTGGTTCAAAAGCTTTTCGGCGCAATCCAGCCGAGAATCCTGAATGTGCCGCTCATAGATGAGGACATTCGTGTCAAACGCGATCATGAAGTTCCTCTCGGCTGGGAAGCGGTCCCTCCGAGAAGAAACGCATGCTGGCGATCCCTGCAGGAGAATCATGCCATGACCGACGCCGCCACGCACATCCGCCGCCTCTTCCTCGAACCGAAGGAGACCTACTCCGTCCGCGACGCCGCCGAGATCCTCTGCATGCCGCCTACGGGACCGCAAAATCAGAAGGCACAAACCGCCCTTTCTGGTTTCTGGTTTCTGGTTTCTTCGTTTTCCTCTCCGGTGGAGCGCCCGCTCCTGTCGCGGGCACTCCTTGACTTCCCCTACGCCGCGGGCGGCAGGCGGCGGCGCAGCGCGAGATTCCCCAACCCGCCGGCGGCGCCGGCGATGAGCGCGGCGGTCACGATGAGAGGCGTTGAGAGCCACTGGAGACCGAGCACCGCGTCGAGCGAAAAGCGGCCGGGGCCGGTGAGGGCGAAGGTGATGGCAGCCGTGGCGTACAGCAGCGGCAGCTCGATCCCGTTCGACGTGGCGAAGAGGCCGTTCTTCCAGTGCACCGTCACGGCGGCCACCACCATCACCGACAGCATGAGCGCGGGCCCGATCGGCCCGAGAAAACCGAGGGCGACCAGGAGCCCGCTGACGACCTGAGTAGTCACTTCTTTTAAGTTAGCCGCTAGAATCGCGATCGTCACATGGAAAGTCCATGGTTGATTGCGCGTTCTGGCCGGTGATGAAGAAGGCCGCTCACGAGACGCCCGAGCTCTGCAACGCCTTCCACGCCGCCATCGAGCTGATCGGGCGGCGCTGGACCGGAGCCATCATCTTTCTCCTGCTCCGCTCGCGCTGCCGCTACGCCACGCTACGCGACGCCTTTCGATCCTTCTGGTGGCCGGATCAGTGGTCGCGCAGACATACGCGATTACAGACCTTGGCACATTGGGCGGCCCCTTCGGCCAGGCCAACGGCATTGGAAGCATGGGACAAATCGTCGGCTACAGTCAAAACGCGAGCAACAGCTATCACGTCTTTCTCTACAGCGGCGGCGCCATGCACGACCTTGGCGCGTTCGGCGGCACACAGAGCACCGCGGAAGCGATGAACGGATCGTCGCAAATTACGGGATATTTCTATAGCAATGGCTACAGAGCATTCTTGTGGACCAACGGCACCGTGACCGACCTCGGCAATCTCGGCTCCGGTTACGCCGTGGCGTGGGCCATCAACAATGCCGGACAGGTGGTCGGCGACTCGAAGACCTCGAAGGCCACAAATTACAAAGACCACGCATTTCTTTATAGCCATGGAGCGATGCGTGATCTCGGAACCCTCGGCGGCGACGACAGCAGCGCGCACGGCATCAACGTCAGCGGCCAGATCACCGGCTACGCCTACGACGCCAAAGACAACTTTCTCGCCTTCCTCTGGCAGAACGGCACGATGACCAGCATCGGCACGCTCGGCGGCGACTGGAGCAAGGGACTGGCCATCAATGCCAACGGCCAGATCGTCGGCCAGGCGTACACACCCGGCAACGCCGGTGCTCACGCATTTCTCTACAGCGCCGGGCGGATGACCGACCTCGAAGGCTTGGGCAACCCGTACAGCTCCGCGATGGCCATCAACTCGTCCGGCACGCAGATCGTCGGCAACTCCGGCAACAGCGCGTTTCTCTACACGAACGGGCAGATGTTGAACCTGAACCTGCTCATCCCGCCGGGGACGGGATGGAGTCTCTACGCCGCAACGGCGGTCGACGACACGGGCCTGATCGCCGGCTACGGGATTTTGAACGGACACTCGCGTGCGTTTCTGCTCACGCCGGTCCCGCCGCCGCGCCCCCCGAAGAAGTAACGTTCCGTGCCGCGTCCCGCATACTGCGCGCGCATGTCGCGCGTCCAGCTCGGCGTCGACCGTGGCCGTCATCTCATCGTCACCGTCGTCCGCATCGCGGCGACTAGCGCATCATCAGCCACATCTCCTCTGCTGCGAGCAAAATGATCTTCGCCCGCAAAACTAACCGAGCCGGAGTTCTGCGACCGGCCGCACACTTCTCGAGGTATCGGCCTGGATGCGGCGAAACTCGTGCATGCCCATGCCGGACATCCTCGCATGGATGGAAGTCGGTGAGCTGGAAGGCGCGGACACCCCTTAGGGCGTGAAGCTGTCGTGGGGAGAGATGGCCCCTCCTTCGGCATGGACTTCTGGCCGCAGGAAGCGCCTATGAAAGCGATGGCTGCCGCCCTCGGCGCCGCCCTCGGCGCCGACCTCGCCGACGCCATCCCGAGCTCCTCCGCCTCGCCGGCCTGGAAGTGCGCATCCCCCGCCTCGAGATCCTGGCCCTGGAACGCCTCGCCGAACGCGACGGCAAGTCGGTCGACGCCGTCCTCGCGCGCGAGCTGCTGGATGTCGTCTCCGCGCACTCGGAGTACCTGGCCACGGCGATACCGGGCTTCACCGCCGCACTTCGGTGGCCACAATAGGACGCACTCCGTGTGCGAAACGAAGGTCCGACCCTTCGTTTCGACTCGTGGTTCAAAAGACCTTCGGTTAATACCGCGCGTTTGTCGGAATCCCGATTCCCACCTCGGGCGCAAGACCGGGAATGACATTCAGCTCCCCGCTCAGAGAGGTCGCAAACGTCATGCTTGGTTCGTCGACCGTGATCACCGTATAGCGCATCCATCTGAATGTGGTCGCGTCGGATCCACAGGTGTCCGCCCCCTTCTGGAATCCCGCGAATTGTACGAGCGTATCTGGTGGTACCTGAACGTCGCGCGCATCGACGAGACTGCTGTCACAGGAACGCCTGACCTCGATATGGGCGTTTGCGATCACGTCACTCTGATTGTAAATTCCGACGTTGATGCGCGCATCTTTCGAGCCGATATCTGTTCCTAGATGAACCTGAGGCTGATTGGCTGGCACCGCCGCGCGGAACACCGGCAGCGACACCTTCCCAAGCGACAACGGCGGAAACGGCAAAATGCAGGCACTCCCCTGAAACATCTCATTGCGGCTTTCGATGATCACACCCTCGGGTACGTCAAGGTGCATGATCCACAGGCCGGGCGCCCGATCGTTTGTCGGCAACCATGCGGAACCCAGGACATCCGCTAATACGACATGGCCGGGCGGAATGTCGATCCTGTCAGGACTCGTGCTGAACGGCGTGCCGTTGCTGATCCCAAGCACCCGGACAGTGACCGTGGAATCCGTCGTATTGTAAAACGTCAGATTATCGTGCCATGTAAGCGTGTTACACACGCCTACGCGCGGACCGGACGCGTTGAACCGGATAACATGCGCCGGCGCCGCGTAAAGTGTACAGGCCAGCAACAGAGCCATTCCAGCAGCCAGCAGCCTCACGGTCGATGCGGGTTTCATCTTCGATCACCCCGGATCATTCTCGCGCAAGTTTCTGTCTCAGAGACCTCTACAGGTCACGTTCGGCGACTGGCAGCATTGCTACCTGAAGCCACCACCGGTCACGAGCACCAGTCCGAGATCAACCGACTCGTCATCACTCCGAACGGAAAAGGCGAGAGGTGCTGGATTCGAGGCTGGATCGGTCTTGTCGGCGACGAAGATGGCTGATTGCGAGCAGAGGTTGTAGGTGCCCTTTTTCACGCCCGCCAGCGAAAAGCGGCCGAGTGCGTCCGTCACAGTCTCGATGGCCAGACCATCGTATTTGATCGTCATGGTGATCGAATTGCCCTGGATGGTGACGGAACAGGGAAAGAGATGAACACCAGCAAGCGGTTGGCGCGTATCGTTCCTTGCCAGGAGGCCCGCAACCCGGCTGCCATCTTTGGCGCCCGACGGCGGGGCGAGCGGCGCCGAGGCCAGCGCATGCAGACGCTCGGTGCGAGCTCCGGCGTCAGTCAGCTTGCTGAGTGCGTCCGCTTCGGCACGGGACCATCTCGCGGCAGCAACGGTTCTCACGGCCTCTATGGGATGACCGGCCGCGATCTCCAGCAGTTCTGCCCTCTGGAGAGTCTCTCCAACAATTTGCAGCGCCGCAGAGGTGCGCACGTTGGCGTTGCTATCGTTCTTGGCGATGTCGGCGAGCACGGTGTGGTCGGTCACCCGCGTCGCCGCCACGGACCGAACATTAGGGTTGGTGCTGTTCTTGGCGATGTCGGCGAGGATGGCCTGGTCGGTGAGGCGCCTTACCGCTGTGACTTGCACGTTGTTTTCGTTGTCGGTCCTGGCGATGTCGGCGAGGACGGCTTGGTCGGTGAGGTACTCCGTCGCCTGGTACCGTGCCCTCCAATCCTTGTTGGTCCTCGCCGTTTCCGTGAGCTTCGCGCAGGAATCGGCCTGGCCCGCTTTGCATTCCGCGGCCCACCTCTGGGCGTTCTTGGCGTCGTTGCCAGCGAGTACTGGCGATGTCGTGACCAGAACGAGAACGATGGCGCGTTTGAAGGAACTCACTATTCGCATCGTGCACCTCGCCTATATCTTAGACCGCTTGATTCAAGAAGGGAGACGGAAATGAGAAGCGCGTGAATCCCCACTCCCATCGAACACTGATCAGGCCGTAGCCATGCTCGCTGACCTCGTACCCGGCTCGCTTCTCAGCGGCCCCCATCTGCCGGAGCGCTCGCGGCATCTTTGTTGCCGAGTGCCTTGATCTTTTCTTGCTGCTCCTTGGTCATCAACAGGCCGCCAACGTTCACGCCGGAGCCGTCGATGACCGTCCTATCGCTCTGCCCTGACGGAGAGAGTTCAACCCGTAGCGTCCCGAAGTCCCGCGTCACCAGATCAATCGTCACAGGACCAGTGAGGACGGTCTCGCTGACGCCCGCGAGCGCGATGTCGTGCCCGTTGATCATAAGGCCTGTGATCATCTTCGATTCTGACATTTGCCCGCCGTTGTTGATGAAACTCCGAGCGATCTTCAGTTTGTACTTGAAGTCGACGGGCTCGACTCGATCGTACACGACGGCTGGGGAGGGGGTGGCGGAAGAGGTGGCCGTGACGCCCGCGGCTTGTGGGCCGGATCTCGACTCACAGCCCAACGAAAGCGCGCAGAGGGTAGCAATCCCCAGCAAGAGCAGCGCGAAAGACGCGTTGGCGATGTTGTCGAGGATAATCTTGGCAGTGACGTTCTTGAGCATGTTCAACTCCACCTGTTCTCGTAACCGACGGTCTGCAAGCAGAATCTACGTGCACCCTGCGTGCGCCAGGTGCGGCCGAGCGCCTGGCCGACCTCGGCACGACGCTCCGCCGCCGAACGGACCTGCCGTTCACCCGCACGAACCGCGACGGGCTGAAGTATAGCCCCGCGATGCAGCAACGCAGCGGTTCGTGTCGGGTGCAACCGCAAGTTATGCGGCGGGTAGGCGCTCGCGCTTTGTCACGATCAACGCAGCAAGTCCGAAGAGACCTGCCGCAGCCGCTATCTGCGGAACAGCCAGGCCACAATTCAAGGCCAGTACCAACGCCAAGGTGATTCCTCCGAGGGCGCCGCAGACGAAGCGCGACCGCCTCGTGCGATACCGACTCTGGATAAAGGCCAAGCCAAAGAAGAGAGGTAGGAGCAAGAAATCCAAAAGAGCACCGAAAAACAGAGCCGATGGAAGCGATGGGTGATACCCCTGACCGAGTGGAACGGCCAGATTCTGCACTGTGAACCCGAACGCGCAGGGGAGAATCGCCGCGAGCTCACGTACAACATCGGGTCGCTGTGTCGATTCGCGCTCGGGCATGCTTGCCGTTGTCAACTGGTCCTATGGAGCCGCCGCATAACAGATCCAGCTTCAGCCGCGCGGACCCGCACGCCGAATTGTAACGTACTCGGAACTCAGCAGGTTGCGGGTTCGCGTCGGCTGCAAGCGCAAGTTGGGCCTTTTACGAGATGTTGGGACGTCGACCACGCAATTGCCGATCGAGGAACCGAATCAACTCAAACGAAATGGCGCAGAGAATAGACGCTTCGAGGAGCCAGATGCCATCCGGCATTCCCAACCTGTCTCGAAGGTGCGCGTGAAGAGGGTCGAGTACAAACCAGTACGGGAAGCCAACGACTGCTGAGAGTCTAGGCGCCGATGTGGGCTCCTCGTCTCGGTGCAAGACTCGCGACAATGCTCCGTAGGAAGCCATGATCCCGAGGAAAAGACAACCGAAGAGCGCGAGTCCGACCGCCGCACCCTCCCAACCCAAATCTCCCACCACACCATTGTGACGATGCGCATACCAGGCGGCGGCTGCGAGACCGCCGAGATATCCAGCAGCGACGTAGATCACAGCAGACTGTATCTTCATTAAGGCCCAACTTGTTATTGAGCCCTGCCCCCACTTCCCGGCGAAAACCCCGCCGTGACGGATATCGGGCGAATGGGCTCGTGACAGACCGGATCGTAACACGCTCCACTCCAACGGGTTGGCTCATTCCGGTTGCGGGCATGGGGTGGTTATCCGTCGGGCGTGACGGCGAAGCATCCTCCGAGCGGCCGAGGGCATCGAGTGGGCTTCTTACCCCAGACGCGCCCAGACCGAGGACGTGCGTGTAAATCATGGTCGTCTTGACGTCGGAGTGCCCCATGAGCTCCTGCACGGTCCGAATGTCGTGACCCGACGCCAGAAGGTGTGTCGCAAAAGAGTGTCGTGGGAATTGATGTGGGGTCACCCCTGTGTTCGCTGTCATACGAGATTGACCCGAGACGAACCTGCCGGAATCACGACTCGCTGAGATCGAGCGATACGAGCGCGCCGCCTGCGGCTACAGCCTGCAGCTCCTGCACGAGATCGGCGTGCGCGACCTCGACCAGTGGCTCTCCGACATCTGCGACCTCCGTTACCTGATGCACTTCTATCGCACGGGCCGGAAAGAGGCGTTCCGCTCGTTCTGGTGCGATGGCGCCCCACTGATCGAACCGTTACCGATCCCCGCATTCCAACCGACGCGCTGGCTCTCGCGTGCCGATGGCATCGTCGTTTAGCCCACGTTTAGCCCCGAGAGCGCTTCTCCCCGACGCGCGGCTGCGCCGCCGGGCACAGACAAGAGTGTCTGTGCCACATTGGCCCTCGGTATTGGCAGGAGAGTCGAGTCTTGCGGGACCGAATGTGGCACAGACACTCTTGTCTGTGCCCCGGCCGGAGCCGCCGCCGCTGCGGGCTTGCAGCTTGCCGTCGATTCCACTTGTAGTGTAAGAAATACGCGCTAAGGTTGTGCGGCGAGCTGCCGTATGGCCGATACGCTTCGCGTAGCCACGCCGGCTACGCCTTCGGCGGACCGGCGATGAACACAGCGGTGCCCCCTTCTTCCCAATTCCGGCGGATCTCGGAGAGAAAGTGCTCGCGTCGTGCACGCATCTTGCGGATGGCAGCGGGAGGGGCGCCCGTCGGCTCGTGCTGCGCGCCCCAGAGGATCAACTCCACAATGATGGGGGCGAGATCGATGCCTTTGGCCGTCAGGCGATAGACCACCTTGCGCCGGTCCTCGGCATCGCCGCTGGTGCTGATGATTCCGGCTGCCTCCAGGCGCTTCAGGCGCTCGGCCAGGATGTTCGTGGCGATCCCTTCGTCCGAGGAGAGGAACTCCTTGTACGTGCGGTAGCTGCGCAGCATGAGGTCGCGGATGATCAGCAGCGACCAGCGGTCACCGAGGATCTCCAGCGAGGCGTTGACGGGACACGACGAGCGCCGCTGCGGCTTGTGCGTGGCCGGCATGACGCGCAACGTAACAGAACCCACTTGCAATCAGCAAGCGATCCATGAAACACTACTTGCAAATCGCAAGTGAACTGAGGAGGCATCATGAACCCCTACGGACCCCAGCAGTTGGCCACCGCAATTCGCACCGTGCGCAAGAACACCATCCTCGTGGCCGAGGACATCCCGGAGGAGAGCTATGGCTATCGCGTCACCCCGGATAGCCGTTCGGTGACGGAAACTCTGCTGCACATCGCTGCCGCACCGCAGATCAGCTTCCACATTCACGGCAGCGAGCGCATCTCTTCGATCGAGGACTTTCAGCTCTTCGGCACGATCCTCAAGGAGTCGCCGATTCACGAGAAGCTGCCGTATTCGAAGGCACAGATCGTCGATCTGCTCCGCAGCGAAGGCGAGAAGTGGGCGGCGTTCGTGGAGCGCATCCCGCAGTCGCAGGCCGACGAGCTCGTGACCATGCCGCACGGCGCGCCGCCGCAGAGCCGCTTTGAGATGCTGCAGGGCATCAAGGAGCACGAGATGCACCACCGCGCGCAGCTCATGGTGGTCGAGCGTCTCCTCGGCGTGGTCCCCCACCTGACACGCAACCGCCGCCCGGCTCCGCCCGTGGCAACGGCCGCGGCGGCAGCACACTGACCGGAGCGATCTGTTTCTGCAATGGGAACGGCCGGCGCGAGAGCATCGCGCCGGCCGTTCCGTAATTCCAGTCCCATGGACAAGCACGCCCCGACTCCCGTAACAGGACATCGTGAACCTTCTCCGTCTCCTGCCCCTCATCGGTATCACGCTGGCAGTCTCTGCAACTGCACAAACTCCGATCCCAACGCTCCTTCAGGCAGAGCGTGCCATCGGCGTTCCGGCGACGACAGACAGTCGATTCCCGGGGTCCTCCTCCGTCGCCAGTAACGGCAAAGACTTCCTGGTCGTGACGGCGGAAGACCTTTTCTACTCGGGCTACTCGCACGCGCTGATGCTCGTCGACCCCGCGGGCCGACCGTTGCTGGTGTCGAGCGACGCATTCAACTTCGGCGCAGGCAACAGTGACGGCGTGGCATCGAACGGCCATGATTTTCTTGTCGTCAGTGGCGGGCTGGGGGGAACCATCGGTGTGAGGGTGTCGGCTGACGGCGCGGTGCTCGATTCCACTCCATTCACGATCCATTCTCCGACGCGTCGTCAGCTCTCTGAGCACGACATTGCTGGCGTGCGCAGCGTGGCCTGGGATGGCAACCAGTACGTTGTACTGACGACGATCGAGCAACTGATCGCGCCGGCGAAAGCACCTGCCCCGTCGATCTTACCCGGACCCCTGGAACAGAGCGAGATCGTCACGCGCGTCGGCGAGGACGGGCGGATTCTTCAGAACGACCTCGAGGTCAACCGAGGCGCGAACAACGCCATCGCTGCCAGGAACGGCGTCTCGGTGATTGCATGGTCCGCGGGCGGCGTCTTCATCCGCACCATGAACGGTGCCGGCTCGCTCTCGGCTCCAATGCAGATCAGCGCGGCGAGCGCGAGCGCGAGCGCGATCAACATCGCCGACGGCGATGACGGGTTCCTCCTGGTCTGGTTGGACGGCGTGCCGGCCGCCGTGCGCGCGCAGCATCTCGATCCTGGAGGGTGGCCGGACGGGCTCTCGTTCACGGTCAGCGCCGCCGCGCAACCGCGCCTCGCGGTCACCTGGGACGGCGCCGCGTATCGCGTGGCCTGGTCGAACACGGCATCGAACGTGATCGAATCCATTCGCGTCAACGCCACGGCCGCTGTCGATGCGTCTGCTGTGACGTTGGCAGACGGAGGCAGCGCGGCTCTCGCCTTCAATGGTGAGCGCACCCTTCTTGTCTGGAGTGACTCTGACGGCAGTACCCGTGCTCGAAGCACGGAGCTCGCCGGAGCCGGGCAGCTCGTGCACCGCTTCTTCAATCCGCAGAGTCTCAACGCCATCGGGTTCACCCCGGCCGGCCCCCTGGTGGCATTGACCGAGGGCACTTCACAGCTGACGAACGTAAGCACGGGAACGTCCGCGCCGCCGCTGAGCGACGGCACCTACACATTCATCCGCGGATTGAACCGGCCGTTGATCATCAGCGGGACAACCGCTCCATTTACAGTGAGGTACGCCGAGGGGCCGGGCCAGCCCTTCGCCCTTCCAACGGAGAGTCCTTTCTGGACCGGGAGCGGCTTTCTTTGCCTCTGGACAGACCCCGCACCTGCCTCAAACCCGTTCGCAATCCTGCCGCTCTACGCGCAGCGCTTCGACACGAACGGCGCACCCATCGACGTCGCGCCCCAGCAGATCGGTACGTCATTTTCGCTTTCGGCGAATTTCTCGGGGGCGCCAACGCTCTACAACGGCGTCTTCGCCGGCGCCTCGGCATCCGAGACTCTCGTCGCATACGTCGACCCGAACGCGGTGCTGCATGGTGTTCTGATCGTCGATAACAATCAGTTCATCGACATCGGCGAGATCGCGGCACCACAGGACCTGGCGAACCCGATCACGATCACCTCGGACGGCCACGATTTTCTCGTCACCTGGATCAGCGGCATGAACGGGACGAACTCCTTCATCGCCAGCCGCCGGGTGCTGGCGGATGGCAGCAGGCCCGCGGCATACCGGATCGATTCGCCGGGAAACGACACGAAGGACTCGATGGAGACCTTCTGGACAGGCCAGAACTATCTGGTGGTCTGGAGCAAGCGAGAGCCCGGCGGCCGCGACCACGAGCTCTGGGCTCTCCGCCTTCGCCAGGATGGAACCCTCATCGACTATCCGCCGCAACGAATCGGAAGCATCAGCGGCGACCGCGCCCCGAAATGGGCGTACCAGAACGGTGTGCTGGCGATCGCCTGGCTGCGGGATTCGAGGGTCTACTCGAGCCTCATCGGGATCCCCCGGCGGCGCGCGGTGACGCGGCCATAAGGGCGATCGCCACCTGATCATCCGCAGATGGACGCAGATTTACGCAGATGGAGAACGGATGGCGGCTTTTATCTGCGTACATCTGCGTCATCTGCGGATTCGTTCTCTGCATCGCGCTTGGATGTCATCCGCGCCTACATCAGTCCTCCTCAATACCGCGAGGTACTCCATCAGCGTGCTGTGGAAGAAAAGGAAGCGTCGAGAAAAGGCTCGATGCCGTGTGTCATTCCGACGCCTGTTCGATATCACGAGCATAATCATCGACAGTCTTGACCAGATTGCCATGCGCTTCCAGCAGCTCAGCGCCGCAGCCCAGCAGAAGGCTTAGAGTGAGACTCGTGTCCTGCGCATTCCTTCGAGCTCGGACAACCCGGTCGTATTCAGTTACCCAGGGTTGCAGGCTGTTGCTCAGTTGACGAAGTCGGATCGCAAGGTCGCTCCTCGATAAGAGTTGCGTCTCGACAGAACGCACCGCCACGAATACCTGAAGCTCCTCGTGAGAGAACGTCGAGAATGCGTAGTTGAAGCGCGCCAGGACCGGCTCGATGTCCGCGGTATCGTAGCCCTGCGACCGCAGATGAGGAAGTTCCGCCTCGATGTATGCGACGTTGATCCGAATCCAGACGAGCTGCGCCTGCCACTCCGCGGCTGCCTGTCGCGTTCGATTCACGAGGTCGCCCATGTTGCCTCCTGTGTTGCCTTCAGACCAGGACAATCATGACCAAATCAGGGGTATCAGGCCTTCGTTTTTTCAGAGTCTGTAGACTATTGAGTCACAATTACTTGCAACAGCCTGAGCGAGACTGGCATCACGTGGGGAACCCCGGGTGCCAGACCTTCGTTGCTCATTGAAATACCCTCTTCTAATGACGAGATTTCAATGTCATCCGGCGGCGCGATGGCGCCCGATCGGGACGATGGCCTTCAATGCGCTCGCACCTGTTTCCGTGAAGTAGAGCGTACCGTCGCGGCCGAGGGCGATGCCGACAGGACCGTCGAGTCCGGCCGCCACCGTCGTCCACTGCAGCGTGAGAGGCGACCATTTTTTGATTGCACCAGCGTCCGTGTCCGCGACGAACACGTTTCCGTAGCCATCGACTGCCACGCCGGCCGGCTCGCTCAGATCGGACCGCGATCCGATGGTCAGGACGCTGTGCGTCGATGCGTCCCATTTCCTCACCGTGCTCGACAACGTGTCGGAGATGTAGAGATTGCCGCTGCGGTCGACCGCGACAAACACCGGCCAGTTCAGATTGGGGATGAGGAGTTTCTCGAAACCGTCCAGACGGGCCACGGTCTGGTAATGGGGAAACGCCGCGTAAATGTGCTGCAAGGCGTCGACAGCGATTCCGGCAGGACGATTGGGGAACCCGGAGAAGAGCGTCGCCAGCTGGCTCGTCGCTGGGTCAACGCGATAGACGCCGCCCAAATCCGAGGCGTAAATGTTGTCCCTGGCGTCGATCGCCACCCCCCGGGGCTCGATCAACGGGACGACGGTCGACAGTTGCTGCGTGGCGCGACTCCAGACTTTCAGCGCCGATCCCGCCTGGCCGTCATAGCCGCCGGTGTCCGTGACGTAGACGTTCCCGTAACTGTCCACGGCGACCGCCCACGGCTGCCTGAGGTTCTCTCCGATCACCGTTGTCACGCGTTGCGTCGTCGCGTCCCAGCGCTTGATGCCGTCGGCATCGGCGATGAAGAGATTGCCGGCGCTGTCTGCAGAGACATCGAATGGTGCGTTCAATCCGGAGGCGGCGATCGTCGTCACCAGTCGCGTGGAAACGCTCAGCTTCCTGATGACGTTGTTCTCGCGATCGCTCATGTAGAGATTGCCGGCCGCGTCGGCCGTCAATCGTGGCTCGCGCGGCACCCCCGCCGTGGCGATCGTTTCGACGAACGTCGTTGGGTTCACTTTGAGGATCGTGCCGTTCTTCGCGAGGGTCTCGGTCGTTGCGACGTAGACGTTGCCGGAGCGGTCAACCGCCACTCCGCTGGCGTTCTCGAACGCCATAGTCGCCGATCGTGTTTTCAACGCACCTGTCGCGGCGCTCCAAGTCCAGAGAGCCTCACCGGCGGGGTCGGCGAAGTAGAGGTTTCCGTCGTCGTCTGCCGCCATTGCCGCTGGAAAAATCGTATTCATGGCCTCGATGAGCGTCGTAATCGCGTGCGTGACGGCGTTCCATTTCTTGACGGAGTTCGAACCGAAGGACTCTTGAAAGTAAACGTTCCCGAAGCGGTCGACGGCCACGAGATGGGCGCCCGCTGCATGAATCGGAATCGAGACTTGCTGGGAAAAGGCGTCGCGGCGAAGGACAGCGCTGTTGCCTGCCGCGGAGACGTACAGATTCCCACCAGGATCCGTGGCGATCCCCGTCGGCGTGTTGACGGAAGCGACCAACGTGACTACTCGCGTTTGCGCCGTGATCGAGGCGCAACAAATGAACAGCGAGAGGAACAGCGCGCCTTTGGTCATGCTCGACTCTCCGTCCAGGTCCTGCCGGGATGATACGCCGTTTGCGAATCGCATCTGTGACCAACTGGAGCTGAGGATTCCAGGCGCGGGCGTGGTGGGAACGCCCTCGGTTGACACTTCTCCTTTCGCTCGCGGCTCAACTCCCGTGCCCGAATCGGGGAACCCCGGGTGCCGGGAACCCCGGGTGCCAGACCTTCGTTTGCTCATTGAAATACCCTCTTTTGATGACGAGTTTTCAATGTATCCTGATCCCGCGTGATCGAACGTACAGCACACATCCGTCGCCTTCTCGGGTTGATCGCGCGTCACCCGGTAGTCGCCATTCTCGGCGCGCGGCAGGTGGGGAAGACGACGCTGGCACGGGAGCTGGTCGCAGCGCAATCGGCGAAGGCGACGTTCTTCGATCTCGAGAATCCAGACACCCGGGCGCGGCTCCGGGAGCCGATGCTGACGCTCGATCCACTCCGAGGCCTTGTGGTTCTCGACGAGATTCAGCGAGTGCCGGAGATTTTCCCGGTGCTTCGCGTACTGGCGGATCGACCAAAACGTCCGGCCACTTTTCTGGTCTCGGGCAGCGCCTCCCCGGAGCTACTCAGGCAGAGCTCAGAGTCGCTCGCCGGGCGCATCGTGTTCCACGAGCTGGGAGGCTTCACTCTCGACGAGGTAGGTGTTGGCGATCTCGATCGCCTGTGGCTGCGCGGTGGGTTTCCGCGTTCATTTCTTTCGGATTCGGAGACCCATAGCCGGGAGTGGCGCGATGCGTTCATCCGCACGTTCCTCGAGCGTGACATCCCGCAACTAGGGTTTTCGATTCCCTCCGATACGCTTCGCCGGTTCTGGATGATGGTGGCTCACTACCATGGGCAAGTCTGGAAGGGCTCGGAGATCGCGCGATCTCTCGCGGTCAGTGAGGCTTCGGTCCGCCGTTACGCCGACCTCCTTTCCTCGGCGCTTGTCGTCGATCAACTCCAGCCCTGGCACGAAAACCTCTCAAAGCGGCAGGTGAAGTCGCCCCGCGTATTCGTATCGGATTCCGGGCTCCTCCACGCGCTGCTGGGGATCGAAACGCTCGATGAGCTGCTCGGTCATCCGAAGCTCGGCGCATCATGGGAAGGATTTGCAATTCGCCAGGTCGTCAGGCAACTCGAACTGCGGGCCGAAGATTGTTTCTTCTGGGCGACTCACTCCGGTGCGGAGCTCGACCTGCTGGTCGTCCGCGGTCGCAAACGCTGGGGGTTTGAATTCAAACGCACATCGCAGCCAGCGATGACGAAGTCCATGTCGATCGCAATGCAGGATCTCGGATTGCGCAGCCTGACGTTGATTCACGCCGGCCCGGACGCGTTTCCACTGGCAAAGAATACTCGAGCCATACCTCTGAGGAGAATCGGGGAGATGCTGCACCTCGACTGACGCGGCTCAACTCCCGTGCCCGAATCGGCGTCCGAGGATGAGCTTAACCAGGCGGCGGTCGCCGGCGCGCGTGAGTGCTTTGCCGTAGCCGGCGTTCACTTCCCACGCGGGGCCTACGTTCAGATTCGTCACAGCGAACAGTTGATGTTGCTGCTGCGAAACCGGATCGAAATGGCCGAGCGGCCCGAGTGAGCCGTCGTATTCGAGGCCGATATTGATCTTGCCGGTTGCATCGAAGGTGACCGCGGCGTTCGGAGAGAACTCGATGCGCGGATCAGGACGATCGGTGCGCAGCGCACGATCGACCGTCGGATTCAGTGAGGCGTACCAGCGGCCCATCTGTTTGTCGATGATCGGCCGGAGCTCGAGGCTCCAAGTATCCTGCGAGAAGAGCCGGCGCTGATATCCGACCTCGGCACTCAGACTGGCTCCGACAGGCCAGCGCCACGTGTCCGGCGCACGAACTCTCGGCCGAATGTGGCTACCGACCAGTTCCCACGAACGGTCCGCCTGGATGGCCGTGAACATGTAGAACCCTACCTCGGACCATGCCGTGAGACCGCGCGTGACCTCGAGCGTTTCATGAATGGCGTGCTGCGTCGGAGCCAGGCCGTCTTCCGGCTGCCTGCGGCCGTCAACGGTCAGGTTGCTGTGCAGCTCGATCATCGTCTCGCCCGGCGAGACGGTTTGGGCACCGTAAACCTGAATCTCGTAGTTTTCCTGCGCGGCGACGCGCACCGCCGTTGCACAGACGAACGCGATCGCCGCCGCGGTCTTCACGTCAATACCCTCCATCGATGGCGTGCGAACGCTGCGACCACGCCTGGCATCCGGCCCCTCATGAGGCCGTGAACGTCGAGAGGGAATCGTATCAATGTCTCATGAGGAACAAAACCTTGAAGGATTACTGCACCGAGCGGCCGCCGCCAATCGTACCGACGGAGTCCGAGTGCACCGGCGGTGTTCCGTTGGCGAGGAAGTCGCGGAGGACCTGCATGCGGTGCGTGGCAAAGACCACCATCGCGGGCGACTCTACGAAGCGCGGCCCACTTTCGCCGATGAACATCAACCGTTCATCGAGGTGTTGGAAAAAGATCCAGGGTGCAGGGAACGTGGCTCCGCCGCCGATGTCGCCGCTGAGGGAATGACATCCGGAGCATGTCTGCGTCTCGGCGCGTTGAACGAGTTCGGCAGGGTCAGCGGGCTCCCGATCCGCGCGAGCTCTGCGGCGATCCGCCTATTGAAGTCCGCTCCCGCCGGCGTGGTCAACCCGCTCGCGAACGCCTTGGTGAGCCGGAACTGCTGCACCGTGTCACTGGGGTTGGATTCGGCCATGACGTACTGGGAGGGGATATTCATGAAGTACTCGCCAGTGGCGAAGCGAACGGCTGCTGGGGTGCGAGCTGCCCTTCCGGAACAGGACAGCGGCGCGGAAAGCCGTTGAAGGAGGGGACGAAATCATCGCAGTGAGGGCCGTCCGGAGCGACGAGACCCGGCTTCGCGTTCTGCGTGTCGAGCCATTGTTGCAAGAGCTGAACGGGCGTGGTCTGCGTCCCCGCGGTCAGCGTGGTGAGCACCCGGTCGAACGAAAAACCATCGAGGAGGCCTGTTCCGTTACAACGAATGACCGGTGCATATCGAGGCGCGACTGGTTCACTGCCCGGCGGCGATCGGCGGCTCCGCCCAGTACCACCATGCAGAGGACCAGCAGAAGCAACCGGGGCCATCTCGACATGGCACAGATTATAATCCTGCCATCGCCTAAATGTGGTTCAACTCCTTCTCGTTCCTGTGGTTCCTCCCAACAGTCCTCATCGGCTATTACGCCATACCCAACTGGCGCGGGCGCAAGATCGCGCTGCTGATCGCCAGCTACTTCTTTTACGCGTGCTGGAATCCCCCCTTCGTGCTCCTGCTGGCGGCGTCGAGTCTGATCGATTACACGATCGGACGGACGCTCGGGACGATGGAGAGCCCCGGCAGGCGCAAGCTCCTGGTGGCGGCGAGCTGTCTGGCGAACTTCGGCGTGCTGGCGGCGCTGAAGTACGCGGGATTCCTCCTTGGCACGTTCTATTCGGTCTCGCACGTCATCGGCATCGCGTCGTTGCCGCCGATGCCCGCGTGGATCGGCAGGCTGGTACTTCCGGTGGGGATCTCGTTCTACACCTTTCACGGGGTCAGCTACGTCCTCGACGTCTACCGCGGCCGCATCGCGCCGAAGAAGTCGCTCGTCGATTTCATGCTGTTCATCGCCTTCTTCCCGCAGCTCGTGGCGGGTCCGATCCTCCGCGCCGCGCAGTTCGTGCCGCAGCTCGAGACCAAGCGCGAAAACGAGCCGATCGACTGGATGCGCGGCGGATACCTCATCATCCTCGGACTCTTCCAGAAGGTGGCGCTGGCCGACAACATCGCACCGCTGGCGAATCTCGTCTTCAACGATCCCGGCTCGTTCAACACGATCGAATTGTGGGTGGGCGTGTATGCCTTCGCCTTTCAGATCTACTTCGACTTTGCCGGCTATTCGAACATCGCCATCGGGACGGCGCGCCTGCTGGGGTTCTCGATCCCCGAGAACTTTCGGATGCCCTACATCGCCGCCGGATTTCGCGACTTCTGGCGACGGTGGCACATCTCGCTCTCGACGTGGCTGCGCGACTATCTCTACATCCCGCTCGGCGGCAGCCGCCGAGGAACGCTGATCACCATCCGCAATCTCGGCATCGTCATGGGACTGGGCGGACTGTGGCACGGGGCGAACTGGACATTCGTGATCTGGGGACTGCTGCACGGCGTCTACCTCGCAATCGAGCATTTGCTGCAACCACTGCTGGAGCGCATCCCGAATGCCATCCGGCAGTCGCGCATCGCCGGCGCGGCCGTCTCGATCCTGACGTTTCAGCTCGTCTGTATCGCTTGGGTCTTCTTTCGGGCACGATCCCTCGGCGCCGCCGGGGCGATGCTCGAGCAGATGCTCCTGCCCAATATGCTGACGATGAATTTTCACTCGCCGATCGTGCTCTATCTCGCGGTCGGAGCGGTGGCGATCCTCATCGGACTTCTGGTATCAGGCCGCGATTGGACGAGGCGCGTGCCGGCGTGGGCATGGGGCGCGAGCGCGGCAGTCATGCTGTTTCTGACGATCTTCACCTGGGGCGATGCCAACGAGTTCATCTACTTCCGGTTCTGAGCGCCGGTTCGTTCCGGTCGCCGCGCTGTCGTTCGCGGTGGTGGTCGGCGCTCTAACCATCTCGTACGAGTTGCTCGTACGCAGCTCCGAAGAGCGCTACGGCGTCCGGCGCGCCAACGTGGTGTCGCCGCTGTCGGCGTCGCCGAAGATCGATGCGTTGGTCAGCGATCTTGCCGCCGGCATTCATTACTCCGTGTACGCGCTGGGAACTTCGAGGACGGAGGAGGGGATCCGCACCGACGAGATCGATCGCGCCGCCGGACCGACATACAACCTCGGCATGAGCGGCGGTTCGATCCTCTCCGGCTTCGAGGTCCTCGATCTTCTCGACGAGCGGCCCGCGCTCATCCTCGTTGGCGTGATGCCGATGGACTTCACCATGACCGGCGTGCGGCAGGGCTCCGTTCCGATCCGGCTGGCGCGCGATTCCATCGCTTCGCTCCACCGCCGGCCGGAGAGCGAGGAGCGTGGCCCGGCCGCGGCGGCACGCACCATGACCTACGCGCTCCTGCATGGCGCCTCGCCCGCGCGCAGGCGGAGTCTCGGACAGTGGTTCGATCTTCTGCACATGCACGGTGACCTCATGAAGTTCATCAACAATGCGGACGCCGTGGCAAAGCAGAACGATCTCTGGATTCGCGGGTTCCTCGGCGTCCGGCGTGTGGCCACACCGGAGAATTTTCGCCAGTTGAGACCGAGCACCATCCCGAGCGAATACGTCGAGGATCACGGTCCGCTGTACGCGCGGCTGGAAGAGGCCGTTGCCCGGCAACATAGCCGAGGAAGCGAAATCGTCTTCGTCCGGCTCCCGATCGCGCCCGTTGCCAGGGGGCTCGAAGATGCCGCCGGCTTCGACCGCGACATCCGCGCCGCCGCCGCCCGCTACGGCGTGCGCTACATCGACGGCAACGAGCTGATGGGCGACGCGTTCATCCATGACCGCAACAATTTCGTCGACGGGGGGCATTTGAACGCTTTCGGCGCGACGATGTTCTCGCGGGCACTTGCTGACGTTTTGCGATCGTCGAAACGCTGACACCCCTGGGACCGCGGGCGTCTCGCCAGCGTTTGATGCTCGGCATCCTGCTGCTTGCAAGCGCAGGCGAGACGCCCGCGCTCCCAGGGACTCAATATTCGACGAACGCGTCATCCGGGTAGCAGTAGAGCCAGCGTTCGCCCGGCTCCGCCGAGGCGATGACAGGGTGGCCGGTCGCGTGCGCGTGTTTGGTGGCGTGACGGTTGGGTGAGTCGTCGCAGCAATGCGTCCCACCACACTCCTGACACGTTCGCAGGTGGACCCAGCGGGAACCGATCTTCACGCACTCCTCGCACTCGTGGCGCTTGGGGTGTTTGACGGTCGTGATGGCACCGAGGTGATCGCAGAGTTGATCCGGCATGACGTGTTCCTTTACTCGTGAAGTACGAAACACCGCGGCTTGGCCCGCTGAATTGCCGCCGCCGACCACGATGACCTCCTCCCCCACGCAGAGCTGCGCCTCCATCGGCGTGGCGCCGTAGTACAGCCCCGCCCCTTCGAACCGCGTGGCGTTCTCGAACGAAGGCCGGCGATACTCGGCGCCGGTGGCGATGATCAGCGCACGTGCCATGACGCGCTGTCCGTCGTCAATCTCCACGGCGTATGGCTACCGACTGCAGGTCAGCCGGGCAGCGCCTTTGGCGATCATGATCTGTGCGCCGAACTTCTGGGCCTGCGCATACGCTCGCGCCGTGAGATCGAGTCCGGAAATGCCGGTCGGGAACCCAAGATAGTTTTCGATCCTGGAGCTGGAGCCGGCCTGGCCGCCGGGCACATTCGACTCGAAGACGAGGACGTCGAGGCCTTCGGACGCGCCGTATACCGCCGCCGAAAGTCCCGCCGGCCCCGCGCCGACGATGACGACGTCGTGCAGTTGCGCCGGGTCGATGGCCTGGTTCAACCCCAGACATTCGGCGATCCGCTGGTTGGTAGGGTTGCGCAGCACCGCGTCGCCGCGGCAGATCAACACCGGCACATCGCCCGCGGTCACATGAAACCGATCGAGCAGCTCCTGCGCCTCGGCGTCGCGATCGAGGTCGAAGTAGGCGTACGGATGCCCGTTGCGGGTCAGAAACTCCTTCACCCGCAGCGTGCCGGCACAATGCACCGAGCCGATCACGACGACGTCGCCGAGCCCGCGCGCGATCAACTCGCTGCGCCGGAGGATGAATGCCCGCATGAGGAATCTCACTCAACTCCGCGTCGGTCCGTATGAGCCCAACCAACTGCTCCCGATCGAGTTCGATCACCTCCCCCGCCTCGCTGACGCGAATCCGCGACAACGCCCGCCGCCCGGTGATCATGGTGCCCTCCCCCGAGAATTGCCCACGCCGGTGGGTGACGATGAGCGTTTCGCTATCGTCCGATGGCCGCAAAACCTGCATCTCGCCGTCGGCGACGACGAAGAAGGGGAGGATCTTCTCTCCCACCTCGACGATCACCTCGCCGCGCGCGACGGCGCGGCGATGGCCATGCGCGGCGATGCGGTCGATTTGGGCGTCGGTCAGTTTGGGGAAGAGGTGTTCGTCCATCGATGAGGCGATGGGCTCCAGCGGGGGTGGGGGGGGCGGGGGCGGTCAAGCGCGAAGCCTCGTGGTCAGGTAGGGCACCGACGAATTATGAGCCAGAGTGGTGCAACCGTCCTCTGGATTCGAACGCTGGGCCCTGGGTGTCCACCAATTTCGTGGACGTGGTCGCTACCACGGTTCACAATCCGGGTTGAGATGCCTCGCCGCACTTCCAGTGATCCGCAACTTTCCCCTGTCGTCGCGGCAATGCTGAATCTCCGGCCGAGTGGCGAACGGAGCTTTGAAGAGCTCATCGCTCGGCTGCTTTCGAAAGTGTCCGGAGAGCGGATTCGCCTTTGTAAGGCGGGAACGCAGAGTGGCGTCGATGCGATTGCCGAAATCCCGCTCGCGATCCAAAACAAGCGGTATGCGACGCAGCTCAGAACGGGCCCCCTCGTGGGCGAATTATCCGAGGCCGTGGGAAGGTACCCCGATCTCCAACTATGGTTACTGGTAGCGACGTGCAGGGTATCTGCACAAACGGCTAAGGAGATGATCGATGCCGGTTCGAGACAGGGCGTCGCGGTGAAGATTCTGGACGTCACGGAATCGGAGCCCGAGTTGCCGGGTGTAGGCGGCCTCGCGGCGCTGGCTGCAACCGACGTTGCTATCACCATGGCAGTTCTCGCGGACCCGAAGTGGAGAACGCGAGGCCCAAAACCAAACCTAACTGCAATCAGAGCTGCGCTCCTAGAGATCTGCGGATTGCCCGCCTTTGATCGTTGGGAAGAGCATCTCCGCCGCGAGCTTCGCGATCTCCCCATATGGCACCGTCTCGTACGGTCGCAAAATAAGCGGCTTCGCTCTCTCATTATGAACAACGCTGGCAACGCTTTCGGGACGCCATACGATGCCTCGAAGGCTGTTTCGCGATCGGTAGAAGCGGAGCTGACGAACTGGGCGCAGACCTGCACCGGAACCGGGATCTGCGAAATTGCTGTAGTAACGGGTGATCGGTATGACGGGAAGACAACGCTGGTGTATCGATGGCTGTCGAAGAATCTTCAAAGACTTCCGATACCGGTATTCTTTTTTTCCTCACATGCCGTCAAGTCGGTACACGGCAACGTCGAAACGTTGGTTTTGCGGGAGGTTCGGGAGGCGCTCGGCAGCTTTGCACGGCACGCGAGTAAACTTATCGAACACCAAAGGTGTCGCGTTGATGGCGGCGCGTGGTGCATCATTGTGCTGGACGGGGCGAACGAGTACGCAACCGATCGTCAGGCGCGGTCAACAGCTGTGCTCTGGGCACTGCCTTCAGAGGCACTGCCTTCAGAAACCCAACCGTTCCGAAGAGATGGCGATCGTGACAGAGCGATAGCAGGTCTGAAGCTTGACGTCGACGGCCAACAGACGAAAAAGCGCGGATGCGCGCTCTTGGTGACCTGCCGCACGCGTGACTTTGAAGAGGACTCGTCATGGCTCGGCCCTTGGCCGAAGCATCGCGTGCCTCTCGGCCCTTACGACGACGAAGAATTTGCGGACGCACTCGCGCGCCGGAATCTGGTATCGAGCGAGGTGGCAGATCTTCCCGAATCGGCCGCCGTCATGATTCGACACCCGCGATACCTTGACCTGATGCTAGGTCACCGCGCGGAGCTGGGACAGTTTTCCGCGATCACGGCCGACGTTCTCCACTACCTCGACGCATTCGACAAGGTGCCCTCGGATGCGCGCTTAAATGCTGACACGTTTAGAGCGTTTCTCTCCGGTCTCGCCTCCGCTTGGACAAAAGAGCAGCGGCTGAATTACTCGAGTGTGCTGAAGCAGTTGCGAGAAGTCACGGACAGTGTGGATGCATCGATGGCCATCCTGCTCTCGGAGGGTGTTTTGACGCGCGAATCCGATGGGTGCTTCGTTCCAGACCGAGAGAGACTCGCGCTCGGAATGGGCCTGTTCATCCGCGAGAGCCTCCTGCACCTTCCAGAAAACGCACAGGCGGAAAAACTCAAAGACATCCTCGAACCGCACTCTGATGACGACGAGAAGGTTCGCTGGTTGCGCGCCGCCGTATCGACGTCGATACTCGTCGGCGACACTCATAAATATCCCGGGACAGTCGACCGCCTGCTCACTGCGTGGTTGTCGTCTCGCAACTTCTCGCAACACGACCTCGAAGACGTAAAGAGCCTATCACCCTTGCTGATCGAGGCCGTGTTGCGCGTCGTCTCGCAAGACTCGGTCGACAGCGCCGTACTCCTTCTCGCGCAAGCAATGATCGAGACGGAAATACCTCGCCATCAGGGCGACATCGCCGCTGCGATTTGCCTATGGTTTCGCCTCATTCCGACAGACAGCTTCTTGCAAGGTGACGACGGATTAGCCGATACGCAGCGAGTGGTAGTTGCTGGCTCGGAAGCATCCTTACGCGATTTGGAACTGAGACTGACGGCGCCTTCGGCAGGTAAGTCCGTTCGCGAACGTCACTCTCTCGGACTATCCGTGGCATGCACGAACTCCATCGTCGTCGAGCCGATCGATCTTCTCGCATTGGCCTCCGCACGCGGTGTAACCCATTGGAACCTCGATGACGGCGAGCAATTTGCCGTTCGTATGCTGCTCGCGAGCGCTGGCCGCTCCTGGTTCGAGAATGAGATCCGATCGTGCGATGCTAAACCGGATGCATCGCGCGCGACGTTTCTGCATGACCTCATTCGCTATTCAAAACGCGCAGACCTGATCGATCTGCAACTGAACCTCCCCGCGGCGCGGACGTTTGAGTGGCAACGACCGCTCAGTCAAACCGAACTTCGTGGGCTCGATGACACACAGGACGCGAAGGAGATGCTGCACACCGCCAGGCGTGCGGCAACGTTGGCACTCGATCCGGGCTGCCCTCGCCCCGCACGCGCGTGGCGTCTGAAACTTGCAAAGGCCGCCGTCGAGCGATTCGGTGGCTCGCCAAAGCTGCATGTCGGGCGAAGCACAACTTTGGACGATCTTGATCTGGAACATCTGGAGCCGGCGCTTGCCGCGTGGACTCCAGGCGCCGGAGCGAGCATCGTGCGAGCATTCCTTTCGGACATTCCGCGCCGCATCGCGGGCGAAGAGGAGAGCTGGTCATGGGCGCTCGAAGACAACGCAGCGCTTCTGACACGTGCCGAGCGTGGGCAACTTCTCGCCCTCATACGGGTCACTCCAGCAAAAAACACCGGCTTCCAGCATGCACTGCGGCGCGCCTATCTCTGTGTGATGGCTGGTGCGCCGATGTCGGAGCGTCTCCGCCTTCTTCTGGACCATCCGTTCGCCGATTTCGAGTGGACCGAGTTCTACGAAGTGCTCGCAACGACAGGAAACGATGAATTGCGCAGACGAACGGCCCAGGCCGTTCGAGAAGAGCGTGACCCTCATCGCCTCAAGAGGGCACGGTACCTCCTTGCTAATCAGGGCGGATGGGAAACGTCATCTGCTGATCTGGCGGGACTCATCAGCGACGTGTCCGAAGAGGACAGCGTTGGAGATGCCGCACGCACACTGTTGAGATTCTCGCGAATCGACACAACAACTCCGGCGAGCGCCCTCGGAACTCTCGTCCATGTCGCGGGTTCCTTTTCCGAGGAGGCGTGGCAGTACGAAGCATTTCTCCATACGAAGCGCAATCCGGGCGTGCACGGTGCAGAATGGATCGCGCGCGCACGCTCAGCTCCCCTAACGGCGCGTTACAACGGTGCTAAAGGCCTTGACGATGACGTCGTGGTCGCGGAAGGAATTGAGCGACTCGCCGCGCGGGTCAACCATAGCCTCACGCTTGATGTACCCGGAATGTCGGAACAGTATCCAGAGGGAATCGCCTACGAGATCAGCGATTCCGCCTTTGAAGGTTGGGTCGCCCATCTGTTGGAGTCACTCGGCAGATGGCGAGTGGACGGCGGCGTGCTTGTTCCTACCCTTCGGCGCGCACTAAAGACTCGCCATCCTGTTGCGAAAAAACTGTGGGATATCGCATACCCTTTTCAGCGCAGCCGAGTCTCGTTCAAGGAACAATTTTCCGTTAAGGGTCTGGACTGGACACTCGTCGACATACACGATCCGGCGATCGACGACGGTCTCGCCCGCGAGTTACTGCGAGAGCTCGTCGTCGATTGCCGCTCGAACTCGGAGCTGGTCAGCGTTGCCATGGGTGCGCGCCTCGAATCGCTGACGCGATTGACCGCTGTGGTGGAAGCGTTGCTCGACGATGGCGATGAGGCAGACCGCGCACGAGCTCGTTTCATCGCGGGGTGGATGCCGGAGAGCGCGTCGCTGCGGCAACGAGTGAGCGCACCCGATCCTTCACGCTGGGTGGATCGAATGGGGCAAATCGCTATCCAGCGTCTCGACCGTGAACGGTGGGCTCGCGAATGGCTACGCCGTTTCCTCAACGAAAAGCGCCGACCTCATCGTTGGGCAGCCGGCCGCCTGTTCTTCGCGTGCAGTGACGCCGCCACACCGTTCTGGGCGGATGACATCATCGGGGATTCGCGAGCACCATCATCGCGGCGTGCCGAAGCAGTATTGCTGATCGGCAAAATCCGCAAGAAAGTAGATGACAGCGAACTGCGTGACACGTTTCTCGGTTATTCGGTCCGAGAACTCTCGGAAGTCGTTCCGCCGTGGCACGAGTCCCTCCACTGGGAAGATATCGATGTAAAGTCTCAAAACCCGAGCTGATTCACGGTGCTGCCGGAGGCGATCCGGCTGGTGGAGCTGCGGGCGCGGGTCCCGCGGTATCAGCGGACGATGTTGCGGGTGCTGGCGCGGCGGGAGGGGACGTCGGTCGATGCC
>JADGNY010000063.1 GCA_017883235.1 Thermoanaerobaculia bacterium
GGCGCCGCGGTTTGCCGAGCGCGCCCTCTTCCGTGCAGCCGGATTCTTCGAGCACGAGACGGGATACTGGCGTGAACGGCCGCCGGTCTGCGCGTAGTAACGAACGACATGAGCTCACGCGGAGGCGCGGAGACGCGGAGGAGAAGACGAGGAACTTCTTTCTCCGCGCACTTCCGCGCCTCCGCGTGAGTCCCGCAGTCCCCTTGCGCGACTTCTGGAAAGGACGGTGAAAGTCACGCGTTGATCGGCGCGTAACCAGCGCGCCACGCAGAGAACGTCCTCTTTCGAGGACGAAAACTGTCTCGGGAAGCATGGGCGCACCGTGACACGGCCAGTGTGCACGGTTACACGGCTCATGTATACGGGTACATTGCTCATGTATACAGGTACACGGCTCATGTACATAGGTACATAGCTCATGTGCACAGTTACACATCTCATGTGTATAGTTACATAGTTCATGTGTATAGTTATGCAGCCAATGCGCATGGTGACATAGCTCATGTGCACAGTTACATAGCTCATGCGCATCGCGACATGAACAGTGTGCACAGTTACATAGTTCATGTGCACAGTTACAGAGCTCATGTACGCCGTTACGCGACTCGTGTGCGCAGTTACGCAACCTGCGCGCATGGTCACACTACACGAGCACCGTCACACGGCTCGCGCGCACGGTGACATAGCCCGTGCGCATGGTGGTCCGGCGTGGAGACTTCTCTCGGCGTGTCTGCGCGGTGAACCAGCGGCGTAACCGCGAAACCCCCCGACGCCAGGCAATCCGCGCCGATGCTATTAGCGGACCGCGTGCGATCGCGACTCGAACGTCACGAAACGTCCCGCGATACGGCGTTCGGTGGCGGAATCGATCTTCTCGTAAGCGACGAGAAACGTGCCGCTCCCCAGCGCGATCACCGAGGGGTCTTTCTCGTCCGATGTCGTCGTGGCGATCGAGAACGGGATGACATTGCCGCTCCGATTAATGGACGCTCCTTCGATGTCGTAGCTTCTCCTATCCGGCGATAAGGCGCGCCAGACCACGACGAAGCGCTCTCCATCGGCTGCGATGTCGGGACGCATCTGACCTGAGTCGGGCGCGAAGGTTCCCAGGACGCGAACCTCCTGCAAGGCTTTCGGAAAGTCGAACGTTGACGTATCCAGCCGGGTTGCCACGACCGCGCCGCCGCTCGACTCCGCTCCCTGGAACCAGGCGATCAACACATCGCGGCCGTCGTTGCCGATGGCCGGTGCCGCGTTACTGTCGTAGGAAAACGTTGTCGACGTCGACAGTGTGTATAAGGAAAGGAACTGCAGGCG
The DNA here is from genome assembly GCA_017883235.1 of Thermoanaerobaculia bacterium. Classification (GTDB taxonomy): domain Bacteria; phylum Acidobacteriota; class Thermoanaerobaculia; order Gp7-AA8; family Gp7-AA8; genus JADGNZ01. Next base: position 1,318 of record JADGNY010000063.1, read on the forward strand.
GTACCCAAAGTGATTCGTCAGGTGGCAAGGGCCGACGATGTTGAAGAAACTTGATTGGCTTCCGCCGTCTGTGCCATCGAGCAAAGATCCGCATGTGACGCTGGTGATTACCCGTTGGCCAGAGACTACCTGGGGAAAGTCTGTGGCGACGGTCATGTCGCTTCCGGGCAAGCCGGCACTCAAAGGATTGCCTAGGGAGCCGTCTGCCTGAAGCTGCCAAATCTGGCTGCCCACGGTAATCCACGTTGTTCTTCCGGAGCGGACCATCGGCGGGGAACTGGCCACGTTGTTGAAAAACGGCACGATGGAAGGTGCAGATGGGTTCAAATCCGCGTCCAATCGGCAATAGGCCGCAATCGGTGACGGGGGGGGACCTGAGACAGGAAGCTCCAGCCATGTGATCGTGAAGCCTTGTCCGGCAGCGGCGATCGAGGGAGCGGTCGCGGCGGTCGGATAGGGCGCAGCCAGCGGGATGACGCGAACGGGCCCGTCAATGTGGCCGGTGGCATCCAGCCGGGCCACGGAGACCCGGTCGTAGCCTTCCGAGCCGGGCATGACCCAGGCGATCGCGACACCGCGTCGATCCTTTGCCATGGCCACCGCGGGAGTGTTGAAGGAGACCTGCGCCGACGGCCGGCGAAGAAGGTCTGAAGAAACTTCTTCGCTGACCTTGACGCCGGGAACCGGCTGAGCGAGCGCGGAGAGTGGATGAAGAATGAGAAGAGAAAAAAGGATTCCGCGCATGATGGTGGTACGGCCCCGGAGCGCGAAACGTCCGATTCCTCGCCGCCAGCTTCTTCGAGCGTGACCGCTCAGCGGACGGCGTGCGAAACTCAGCGCTCCGACCGCGAACTGCTGAAGTTAAAGCACGTTGCGATCGTCATCCGGTGCTACACTTTCGCTCGTGCGTAAGTGGTGGGTGGGCCTCCTCGGGGCGTTTCTTCCGGCGGCACTCGTCGCCGCGACTTCTTTCAAAGTAATCACGCACGAACTGCGTGCGTCGCTCACCGCGGATTACACGATCGAAGTCGTGGTCACGCCGCATGACGGCGATGCCTGGAGCCGTCTGGCAAAACGCGTGACCGGCGACGGCGACCGATGGAACGAGATCGCCGCGTTCAATCATGCCGGCGGCAATCTCACCACGGAGCAGCACGTCCGTATTCCGTTCAGCATCCTCCGCCCCAATCTGCAGCGCGACGTTGCAGCGGCGATCTTCCCCTCCGACAGTTACGCGGCCGCCGGATGGCGTCACGTCGTGGTCGGTAGCAGCGGCATCGAAGGGGAATCGCTCTGGAACATCGCCGAGTGGTTTACCGGCCGCGGCGAGAACTACGCCGCTATTCGCGCCGCGAACCCGTCGCAGGGGCTCTCGACCCGCAAAGGTGACGTGATCCTCATCCCGAAGGAGCTTCTCGCTGCGGCATTCCGCCGCGGCGAAATGGAGGAACGTAATGCACCGAAGACAGCCGAGGTTCGGAAATCGGAGGACGATCCGGAAGAGCGTACGAGCGCGGATGCTCATGCTGCGGCAGCTTCGGTACCTGAGGCAGTGGCCGTCAGCGGTCAGCCGTCGCTGACGTACGACCGGACCTCCGCCGAGCCGTTCGCGGTCTACAGGCTGCAAAAGGGCGAGGCGCTCTATTCATCGGTGGCCATCCGTTTCACCGGCCGCGTGTATGCGAAAGACGTCGGCGATGTGCTCGAGCGCATCGTGACCTTCAACGGCATCGACGACGTGGCCAGGATCCCGATCGGTTACCGCGTGAAGATCCCGATGTCGTTGCTGCTGCCGGAATATCTGCCGGCCGATGATCCGGCTCGCATGGCAAACGAGCAGGTGAAGCGCGAGAGCGCCAAGCTTGCCGTCCGCCCGCGCGCGAAAGGCCTTGCCGGCGTGCGCGTGATTCTCGATGCCGGCCACGGCGGACGCGACGCCGGCGCCACGTACGACGACGTCTGGGAATCGAACTACGTGTACGACGTCATGTGCCGGCTCAAGCATCTCCTGGAGAAGAAATCGGGAGCTGCTGTTTCGGCGACGACCAAATCGGAGCTGGCCGGCTACGCCATCCCGGATGATGACGAGCTGGAGGAGTCGACGGACCACATCGTCCTGACCTCGCCGAAGTACGTCATCGGCGATCCGGCGGTCGGCGTGCATCTGCGGTGGTATCTGGCCAACTCGATCTTCCGCCGGGCCATGAAGCAGAGCGTGCCGCGTGAGAAGGTCGTTTTTCTTTCCATTCACGCCGACTCGCTCCATCCGGCGTTGCGCGGTGCGATGGCGTACATCCCGGGGCAACGGTATGTGACCGGGTCGTATGAGAAGAGCGATCAGGTGTATCTCGCGCGTGCCGAGGTGCGCGAGAGCCCGGTGGTGCGGCATTCGGAGAAGGAGTCGCTGGCCGCCGAGGGGCTGTCGCGCGATCTGGCGGATTCGATCATCGACGCCTTCCAGTCGGATGGATTGAAGGTCCATCCGTTCAACCCCGTGCGCGACAACGTCGTCCGCGGCGGCCGCGAGTGGGTGCCGGCGGTCATCCGCTACAACCTCATCCCCACCCGTGTTCTCCTCGAGATCTGCAACCTCGGCAACGAGAAGGACCGCACGCTGATGAAGACGAAGTCGTATCGCCAGAAGGTGGCCGAAGCGATCTACGAGGGGCTGGTGAATTACTACAACGATCGCGACGGCGAACAGCGTGCAGTGCCGTCGATCGCCAGCGGACGTTAACTGCGCTTCGCGCGTTGTCTGCGCCTGCGGCGCGTGGTCGGTTGTCTGCGCCGCGGCGCGTGGCCGGCTTAAACGTAGGTCGGACTAGAGAGTCCGACCTACGTTCGTCCACGCGCGCCGCGCGCGCAGACAACCGACAACGCGGCGAAGCCGCAGACAACGCGCGCCGAAGGACGCGCAGCAAAGCGCGCATATAATCCCCCGCCGCGATGCCCCGCTCTTTTGAAGGCGATCACAACGCCGAAGGTTTGCGCTTTGCGCTGATCGCCAGCCGGTTCAACGACGAGATCGTCGATGGACTGCTGCATGGGGCGCTCGATTGTCTGACGCGGCATGGTGCGCCGGACGACGCGGTCCGCGTTTATCGTGTCCCGGGGGCGTTCGAGATTCCCACGCTGGCGGCTACGCTCATCGCCGCCGGTGGGAGCGACGCCATCGTCACACTCGGCTGTCTCCTGCGCGGTGATACGCCCCACTTCGATTTCATCTCCGCGCAGGTGACGAACGATCTTTCGCGGGTGGCGATCGACGCGCGTTTCCCGGTCGCCTTCGGCGTCATCACCTGCAACACCCTCGAACAGGCAGTGGAGCGCTCATCGCCCGGCAGCGGCAACAAAGGGTGGGAGGCGGCGCTGGCGGCGATCGAGATGGCCAACCTGTGGCGCGCCCTTCGCAGCGAGGGAAAATAATGGGAGCGCGTCGCAAGGCACGGGAGCTGGCGCTGCAGATGCTCTATCAGTTCGACCTCTCCGGCAACGGGCCGGACACGATCATCGAGACGTTCGAAGATCTGCAGAAAGCGAAGCCGAATACGCGCGAATTCGCCACGAAGATCTTTCGCGGGACCGTCAGCTACATGGCCGACATCGACGGCATGATTCAGGCGCAGGCCGACAACTGGCGCCTCTCGCGCATGGCCGTCGTCGACCGCAACATCATCCGGATGTCGGTCTACGAGTTCCTGCACGAGCCCGGCACGCCGAAGCTCGTCGTCATCGACGAAGCGATCGAGATCGCCAAGAAGTTCGGCAACGACAAATCGTCGCAGTTCGTCAACGGAATCCTCGACGGGATACTGAAACGATACAATCTCGGATCGTGAGTGAAAGGCAGAAGGCAGAAGGCAGAAGGCAGAAGTGGGCGGGCGGCCACTTCTGCCTTCTGCTTTCTGCCTTCTGCCTTTCGGGGAGTCCCTCGTGAGCTTGCTCGGCCGCCTGGAGGACCTCTCTCTCACCGACATCGTTCAGATCGTCTATCTGAGCCGCCGGACGGGTGTGCTGGAGATCGTCGACGAACGCGGACGGCATACGGTGCTGTTCCGGCAGGGACTGGTCGTCAACGCCTCGTCGCCGGAACATCCGGACCTGCTGGCCTACCTGGTGGCGCGCGATCTGATCCCCCAGGCCGCGGTGCCGGGGCTGCGGCAGATGGAGGAGAACGGGATCCCGTACGGAACGGCCGCCGTGGAAATGAATGTGATCAGGGCGTCGGATCTTGGGAACGCCATCCACGAGCGGATCGTCAGCGTCGTTGCGCCGCTGATGCAAAGCCGCGAAGGGGAGTTCAACTTCATCCTCAGCGATCACATCGGTCCGCTCGACGTGGAGTACGACCCCGATGCGATTTTCAAAGAAGGCGGATTCCCGCCCCAGAAGATCGTCAGCACGGCCGACGGCGAGAAGCTCAAGCCGCTGCGCGGTCTCGAGGAGTCGTTGAAGGTCGGCAAAGCTCTGCTCCGTTCCGCTTCCGCACCCGAGGCTCCCTCGCCGACACTCGACCTCGGGCTCGGCCACGCCAGGCCTCCCGGGCTGGCGCTTGTGCCCGACGACAACGTTCTCCCGTTTCCCGCAATCGAGGAGCGTGACGGGCAGGCGTTCACGCCGGTTCCGGATGAGGAGCCATTCCCCAACGAGCCGAGGCCGGAGGAGCAAGGAAGGAGCGGAGAGCCGGTCCTGAGCGAGTCCGCCGTGAATGAGTCCGTCTCACGGGAGTCCGGTCTGGGTGAGTCTGTTTCCCGTGAGCCCGTTTCCCGAAAGTCCGGCCATTTCAAAGTCTCCGGCGGTCTGTTCGAAGTCGAATCGCCCGATGCCACGTATCGCAACGTTGTGCTGTTCGAGCGCAACCCGCTGATCCGGGTCGCGGCACGGCGCGCGTTCGGAAAGAACGGTGTGAAGATCGCCCAGTTCGGGACGATCGAAGACGCCCGCGCCGCGATCGGCGACTTCATCCGCGCGAATACGTTTTTCGTCACGTTCCTGGAGTTGGCCGGCAATGCTGATGTTCTGATGCAGCAGCTCAAACGAAAGAACCCGAAGCTTCCGGTGGTCGTCATCGACGCCGAGGCGGACCTGCGGCGCCGTCACGATCTGCTGCGCCGTGGCGCCGACCTGTACCTGACCAAGCCTTCGCCCGCGCGCCTGCAGCCGGGGCTGGCCGAGGAGGAGCTGAACCTCTTCGCGGACGAACTGGTGCTCTTCGCGGAGCGCGCATTCCAGCAGTGGGAGCAGTACACCGGCGGCTTCGATCCGGACGCCGGCAAACGCTTTTACGAGACGGCGGAGAAAGAGAACATCGACCGGAGCTTCGGTCTGCTCAAACAACTGATCAACGAGCTGTCCAATCCGAACGACATCGGCGAGGTGTCGGCGACGATCCTGCGGCTGTCGGCCGAGTATCTCGACCGAGGTGCGCTTTTCATCGCCGGCGATGATGAGTTCACCGGCGTAGCGGGATTCGGCGTGACCGGGGGCGGCCAGCAGATGCCGGCGCGTGTGAAGTCGATGCACATCTCCCGCGCCATGCCTTCGATTCTCGGTGACGTGGCAGCCTCGGGCGAGGTCCATCGGGGCAAGATGCGCCGTACCGCAGCGAATGTGGAGCTGATCGAGGGCCTCGGCGGTCTGCTTCCGACGGAGGTCGTGGCGCTGCCGATCATGCACGCAAAGCGCACGATTGGTATTCTGTACGGCGACAACGCCGCGAATCGCGCTCCGATCGACACCATGACAGGACTCGAGATCTTCCTTTCCCAGGCCGGCTATGCGTTCGGCAACGCTGTCTTCGCGGCGGAGAAGGCCCGACGTTGAAAGTCCTGGTCGTCGAAGATTCGAGCTCGATGCGCGCCTACCTCACCACGATCATCGAGGGGGGAACGGAGAGCTTCGATCTCGAGATCGTCGAAGCCGCCAGCGGTTTCGAAGCGCTGAAAACCCTGCCCCACCACAAGTTCGACGCCATCCTCACCGACATCAACATGCCGGACATCAACGGTCTGGAGCTTGTGTCGTTCCTGAAGAACCACCCCGTCCATCGCGCCATCCCGATCATGGTGATCTCCACCGAGTCGCGCGAAGAAGACCGCAAACGCGCCGAAGCGTTGGGAGCCGAGGAGTACCTGGTCAAGCCGTTCCAGGCGCAGGATCTGATCGAGAAGCTGCGGCGGCTGCTGAAGGTGGCGTAGGGGCGTCCTAGGAAATCTTGCGTGTCGTAGCGATAGGCCGCCTCGGCTCGCGGCTGACGACGCGATCCTTCATCTGCTCCTGCATCTTCTGCAGATGGGCAACATATCCATCGAGGCCACCGTGCTCTTCCAGAAGTTGCTCCCGAATCTTGTGGATTTCGTCGACGATAGGGTCGTCATGCATTTGGCAGCTCCTCGATCAGCTCCTGCGGCGTGCAGACCAGCGGCGCCTCGTATCCCGAAGCCCGGCAAACATTGTAAACACTGGGGAGTATGTTCGCGTTTGCGATGTGCCGGCAATTCCATGCTTGCTCAACGCTATGTCGCCGCTCCGCGGCTGGAGGAAGGGCGCATTGCTACCCACCGCTCACGCGGTGGGCTACGTAGATGTCGCCGCTCCGCGGCTGACACCGGATCTCGACTCGCCGCTCCGTCGCTGACACCGGAACCCGACGCTGCTGATCACCTGCCCCCGACGCCCGCCCCCTACCCAGTACAATGCCCCCCGAATGACCAAAGAAGACGATCGGGCCAGGGATGAGTTCACCAGCGAGGCGGAGGAGCTGCTCGAGACGCTCTCGCGGGACCTCGTCGAATTCGAGTCGCAGGGGCGGGATGTGCGGCCCGAGGTCGTCAACAAGATTTTTCGTGAAGTCCACTCGCTCAAAGGGCTGGCGGGGATGCTCGGCTTCGGGGAGATCTCCGAGCTGTCGCACAGCCTCGAGGACATGCTCGACCGGCTGCGGATGGGGAAGATCGAGATCACGAAGGAATTGATCGATCTTCTCTACGACGCGGTCGATTCGCTCAACCGGCTGGTCATCGGCATCAACGATCCGGCGATGGGCGGCCTCGTCGACATCACCGGGTTGACGCGGCGCATTCATCAACTCGCGACCAATCAGCCGCACAGGACGAACGAAGATCCGTTTGCGGATCTGACGCTCGACGAGCAGACGAAAAAGTCGCTCACCGAGTACGAGGAGCATCGCCTCCTCGAGAACGTCAGGACGCGAAACCACATCCTGGCGGTCGAAGTCCGCTTCGACTTCGCCGATTTCGATGAACGATTGCGCGCGCTGACGGAAACGTTGAGCAAGGCCGGTGAGGTCATCTCCACGCTGCCGGCCATCGACGGCAGCGGCGGCACGGGGATCGCCTTCCGGCTTCTGTACGGGTCGATGCTCGGCGAGGAAGCCGTTGCCTTGCTCGTTCCGGCGGGGCAGGTGCTGTCGCTCAGGAAGCATGAAGTGCCGGCAGCGGGCGCATCCGAGGTCACCGCCGCCGAGGCTCCGGAGGAAGACCGATCGCTTCGCTCCATCTCGCAGACCGTGCGTGTCGACATCAGCAAGCTCGATCATGTGATGAACATCGTTGGGGAGCTGATCATCGAGAAGACGCAGCTCGACTCGTTGACTCGGTCGCTCCATCAGGGCGAGGCGTTGCAGCAGGCGCGGGTCACCGCGCATGAGTTGACGAAAATCGCCCGCAACCTGGAGCGCAAGCTCAACGAGCTGCAGCGGTCGGTGATCGAGACGCGCATGGTTCCGGTCGGACAGATCTACTCGAAGCTTTCCCGCACGGTGCGCAAGGTGGCGCGTGAGCTGAACAAAGAGATCGAGCTCGTGCTGCGCGGCGAGGACACGGAGCTCGACAAGGTGATGGTCGAGGAGCTGACCGATCCGTTGATGCACATCATCCGCAACGCGCTCGACCACGGCATCGAGCCGGCGGAGGAGAGGGTCAGCCAAGGCAAGAATCCGATCGGCAAGGTGACGCTCACCGCGTATCAGCAGGGGAACTCCGTCGTCCTCGACGTCACCGACGACGGGCGAGGGATCGATTTGGATGTGGTGCGCAAGGCGGCGGTCAAGCGAAACCTCATCGCCCAGCACGAACCGTTCGACCAGCGGCGGGCCTACGAGACGCTCTTCACCCCCGGCTTCTCGACGGCGGCCGTGGTGACCGAGATCTCGGGCCGGGGAGTCGGGCTCGACGTCGTCAAGAGGAACCTGCAGGAGTTGAAAGGATCGATCGACATCCTTTCCGTCCCGGGCGAGGGAACGACCTTCCGGATCATGCTCCCGATCACGTTGGCCATCATCCAGGCGCTGATCGTGCGGGCGGCCGGCGAGCAGTTCGCCATTCCTCTGACATCAGTCGAGGAATCGCTGCGCATTTACTCGCGCGACATCCGCACCGTGGAGCGGCGTGAGGTCTTCACGCTGCGCGACTTCACACTCCCGCTGCTTCGCCTTTCGGATGCCTTCCACCTCGACAGCGACCGCGATGAGTCGCCGGACGCGAAGTGGTTCGTCGTCGTCACGCGCTCCGGAGAAAAGGTGGCCGGCATCCTCGTCGACGCGCTGGTGCGGCAGCAGGAAGTCGTGATCAAGTCGATCGGCGAGCGGCTGAAGACCATCCCCGGCATCGCCGGTGCGACGGAAGTAGGGGAGGGGGAGATCGTGCTGGTGATCGACGTAGGGACGTTGATCGAGCAGTTCGGAGGAAAGGCGCGGGAGGCGCGGGCGGGGGTTCTGGTGTGATGTTCGAGGAATTCTTCGGCTTCACCACCAAGCCCTTCGGCAAAACGCCCGATCCGGGGTTCCTGTACGAGAGCCCGCAGCATGGCGAGGCGCTGGCGAGGTTGGAGTATGCGGTCGAAGAAAAGGAGCTGTCGCTGCTCGTAGGGGAGATCGGATCGGGGAAGACGACGTTGTCACGCGCGCTGATCGACCGCATCGGCGAAGCGCGTCCGGTTATCCTGCTGATCAATCCGCGTCTGACGCCGGCGCAACTCCTCCGTTCGATCGCCTCGGGGCTCGGTCTGCAGCCGGCGCGCTTCCGCAATGACCTTCTCGATCAGATCCACGCCAGACTCTTCGAGCTCTACGAAGAGGGCCGTGAGCCGGTGCTGATCATCGACGAGGCGCAATTGATCCCGGCAAAAGCAACGTTCGATGAGATCCGCCTGCTGACGAATTTCCAGCTCGACGATCAGAATCTGCTGTCTGTGCTGCTCATCGGCCAGCCGGAGCTGGAGACCCGTCTCGATCGTCCGCACTACGCGCCGCTGCGGCAGCGGATCGGGATGCGCTACCGCCTCGGCCCCTTATCGCTCGAGGAGACGGAGCGTTATATCGAGCACCGCATCCGCGTCGCCGGCGGGTCGCGCAGTCCCTTCACCGGTGAAGCCGTCCGCGCCATGTATGACGTCAGCGGTGGAATCCCGCGTCTGCTCAATACTCTCGCCACCACCGCGTTGCTCGATGCCTTTGGCGACGATGCACGCACCATCGACCCCGCGCGGATCGCCGCCGCCGCGCGCGAGCATCGCCTCCGCGATGCCGCTACCGCGGTAGAAGGCCACATCCATGGTTGATCTCGCGAAGATTCGGAAGAAGGCGAAAGCCGCGGGCCGGGGGTCGGGGGCCGGGAATCGGGAGTCGGAGCAGGCTCCGGCGCCGGCGTCGGAACCCGCGGTCATTGTCGCTCCGGAACCGGCCCCCGCTCCCGCTCCGACCCCCGACCCCCGACCCCCGACCCCCGCTTCCGCCAAGCTCGACCAGTTCAAACAGATCGCCGGCAAGCGCCGCGAGGGCTTCGTCGAACAGAAAGCCGAAACCGCCTCGGCCGATCAGGTCGAACTGCTCAGTTTCATCATCGCCGGCGAGCAGTACGCGGTCTTGATCGATCACATCGTCGAAATCGTCACGCCGCGCGACGTCACGCGCGTGCCGAATGCCGATCCGACGATCGTCGGGATCATCTCCCTGCGCGGGACGATCGTGACCATCATCGACGTCCGCCGCAAGCTGCGGCATCCCCCGTCCGAGGTTGGCAACGAAACGCGCATCATCGTCGCCGAGCGGGGCGGCGAGACTCTCGGATTCGAAGTCGACCGCGTTCTTCGGGTTCTGAAAGTCGAGTCGGCTGCCATCGAACCGCACCCTGTCGTGCACTCCAGCGAGTTGAGCGAGGCCGTCCGAGGCGTCTTCCGATACGCCAATGCGTTGACGATCCTGCTCGATTTGGACAAGCTACTGGCCTGACCTGACCTCATGGAGCTCACTTGCAAGCATTGTGGCGCGAGATTTCGCGCGGCGATTCCGGAGCCGTTTACACGGCCGGTACGCGTGGCCTGTCCATCGTGCAGCAGTCAGATGGTCCTCAAGCCGGCGGCGGATGCGGCGCATCCCCGTCCGGTGGCGGCGCCGCCGGAACGTACGTCTGATCAAGCGGCTCAGGTGCCGAAACGGCGCCGTGTGGCTGCGATCGCTGATGAGCCTCGTCCTTTCCGCTCGTTCCTGGCCGAACATCTCCGCCGCCTCGGGTTCGATGTGAGCACGTTCGAGAGCGGCGAGGCAGCCTTTGATTTCATCCACCGCACGCGCGCCGACCTGGCCATCGTCAACGTCTATCTCAAGGGGCGGCTCGGAGTCGAAGTGACCGAAGACATCCGCGGCGACGCCACGCTCGAGCAGACGCGGGTGATTCTCATCGGCGCGCTCTTCCGCGCCAACCGCTTCCGCGCCAATCCGACGAATCTCTACGGCGCCGACGAATACATCGAAGAGCAGATCCCGGAACGGGAGTTCCGGCAGATCATCCGCAGACTCTTCCCCGAGGTCGGTCACACCGACGAGTTTCCCCTCGAGCCGAAGGAATACGACGAAGCGCGGCGGCTGGCGCGGCTCATCCTCAGCGACATCGTGATCTACCACCTGGAGAAGGTTGAGGAAGGGATCCGCGACGACAACTTCTTCGAAGTGCTGAAGAACGAGATCGCGGAAGGGCGGGCCTACTACGATTCGCGTGTCCCGCTGCGCGTGCGCCAGGACACGGAGATTTTCTCCGAAACGCTGCAGCAGTTCGTGCGGATGAAGCGCGAGGAGATCGAGCGCGTGATGACGGGGACGGATTGATGAGGCCGCGCGCAACCGCGAGACCGAGGACATGAAATGACCACCGCCGACCCCCAACTCATCGAACAAGCCCGCTCAGCGGATCCGGATGCGCGGCAGAAGGCGGCGTATCTCGTCGCGCATACGGTCGACGAGCGCGACTACCCGCTGATGTTCGAGCTGCTCGGTGACAAAGACTGGCGCGTGCGCAAGACCATCGTCGATGGATTCGTGCGCGATCCACAGCCGGAGGTCGTGGCTGGACTGCTCAATGCGCTCGCGGACGCGGAGAACGCCGGCAAGCGCAATTCCTCCACCGAGGCACTGATCAGGATCGGCGAGGACGCCATCATCCCGATCGTGGAGCGATTGCGCGTCGAGACCGACGTCGATGTCCGCCTTTCGCTGGTCAATCTCCTCGGCGATCTGCGCAGCAGCGACGCCTTCGACATTCTGGTCGAGTCGCTGGAAGGGGAGCCGGACATCAACGTCTCCTCGTCCATCGTTTCCTCGCTGGGTAAGTACCGCGACGCGGCCGCGCTGCCGCACCTGTTGCGGGTTCTGCAGCGCGAGGATCTCTGGCTGAAGTTTCACGCCATCGAGGCGCTCGGCGAGATCGGCGACCGCGCGGCGCTGCCGGCCATCCTGGCGCTTTACAGGGAAAAATCGCTGCGCAAGCCGGTCCTCGAAGCGATCGGCAAGATCGCTGATGTCGGCACCGTGTCGTTCCTGCTGCGCATCATTTCCGCCGAGGACAAACTGAACCTCACCGCGTTGCGCGCGCTGGTCCGCATCGCCGAGGCGAGCAAACCGAGAATCGTGGAGCAGGCGGAGCGGCTGCTCATCCAGCGTAAGTTCCGCGAATCGTTCCCCGAATCGAAGATCGATCCGCTCATCGAGCACCTTCACACCACCCCCAAGCGCGATGTGAAGGCCTTCATCCTCAAGTTCCTCGGCTGGTCGGGCGATGTGCGCGCGCTTCCGGAACTGATGGAATGCCTCGATCATCCGGACTCCGCCGAGACCGCTTCGCAGGCTCTGGTCGATTTCGGTCCCGGCGCCGTGCCGGCCATCCTCGAAGCGCTCCGCACGGCGGAAGAGGACGAGATCATCGCCCTGCTCCTGCGCGTGTTGAATGTGATCGGCGGAAGCGAGGCCGGCCCGAACATCCTGCCGCTCCTCGATCACGAGAATCCGATGATCCGCCGGCTGGCCATCGAAACGCTCGGCGAGATCGTCGATCCGCGCTCGATCGATTACCTCCTGGCCAAGCTCGATGACACCGACGTGGCATCCCAGCAGGCGGCTGTCAACGCCATCCCGGCGCTCGTGGCCGCCTTTCCCGAGATGAAGGGCCCGGTGCTGACGAAGATCCGCAGACTGCTGCAAGACCCGTCGGTGCCGATGAAGCTCAACTCGCTCTCGGTGTTCGTCAACATCCAGGGAGAGGGATACCACGATGAGTTGTTGCTGGCGTCAAAAGACAGCGATGCGGTGATCCGTCAGAAGGCGGTCTCGCTGATGGGCAAGTTCAGCGAGGAGCGTTTCGCCGACGCGCTCGTGCTCTCGCTGGCCGATGAAGCGACGGCGGTCCGGCTCGCCGCGATCAACGCCATCGTGCGCCATCGTCCGGCACAGGGACTCGAGCCGCTGATCAGCTCACTGGAAGACTCCGACATCTGGATTCGCACGGCCGCCGCGCAGGCGCTCGGCGAGTACCGCCATCCCGCTGCCATCGAGCCGCTCGTGCACCATCTCGATACGGACCTGCCGCCCGTTCGCATCGCGGCGATCGAAGCATTGGGTAAGTCGGGCGACGAGCGGGTGAAGGGGGTGCTTTTCAACTGCGCGCACGAGTCGGATCTGGAGGTGCGCCGCGCGGCCATCCTCTCCCTCGGGCGCGTGCCGGGCGAGGAGGTCTTCGACTACCTCATGTTCGCCACGACAGATGACGACTGGCGCATCCGCGCCGCCGCGGTGACCGCGGTCGCGGTCCGCGGCGAACGGACGGCACTGCCGGCGCTCTACGCCGCGCTGCAGGATTCCGATACGTACGTGCAGCAGTCGGCCGTCCTGGCGCTCGACAAACTTCCCGACCGCGCGTCGTTTCCGTACCTGTTCCGGGCGCTCGAGAACAGCGCCATCCTCGACGAGGTCTCCGACCTCTTCGTCCGGCACAAACAGCTTTATCGCGATCTTCTGGAGGAGGCGTGGCGCACGGCCGACAGCCGGCGCGAGATGGTGATCGCGGCGATTTTGCAGGCGATGAAAGAGAAGGGATGAGGGACGATGGGCGAGGGCCCATTCCCCTCGTCTATCATCCCTCATCCTTGCATTATGTCCACATTCAATCTGTCCCTGAACCATCATCTCGATCTGCCTGACGACGTGTTCAGGCTGATGCGGGATCAGATCTACAGGCGGACGGGGATGTGGTTCTCGGATACATCGAAGTACCTTCTGCAGAAACGCCTCTCACCGCGGGCTCGGGAGCTGAACTTCGACTCGTTCCAGAAATACTTCTACTTTCTGCAGTACGACCCGCGCGCCGAGGCCGAATTCGACCAGATCTACGACCTCGTCACCACGAATGAGACCTACTTCTTCCGCGAGCCGGCGCAGCTTACGGCGTTCACCGACGAGATCGTTCCCGAGATCCTCGAGCGCAAGAGCGTGAAGAAGGTCCGCATCTGGTCGGCCGGATGCTCATCGGGGGAGGAACCGTATTCGATCGCCATGCTGCTGTCGGAATCGGGACACTACGCTCACGCTGCCTTCGAGATTTTCGCCAGCGACATCAACCAGCAGGTCCTGGCCAAAGCGCGCAAGGGCCACTACCGCGAGAGCGCCTTCCGCGCCACCGACGTCCGTCTGCGCGAGAAATACTTCACGCGTAACGACGATGGCTCCTGGCAGATCCACGACGACATCCGCAACCGCGTCTCCTTCGGCCGGCTAAATCTCTACGACGAGGCCCGCGTCTCGCTCCTCGGCCATCTCGACATCATCTTCTGCCGCAACGTCATCATCTATTTCGACGACCTTTCGAAGCGCGTGGTGGTGACGAATTTCTACAACCGCCTCGTCGACACCGGCTACCTCCTCCTCGGCCACAGCGAGTCGCTGATCTCGCTATCGACGCAGTTCAAGCTGCGGCATCTGAAGAACGACATGGTGTACCAGAAGTGAACATGCAGCGGCAACACGCTCATCATTTTCGCGCTGCCGGACGGGGCAGCAGTTCCTGATGCGTCATCACGTCACGCGGCGCTGGTAGGATGCCGCGTCCATGCTCCGTCCCCTTCGTGCCGTCGTTATCGATGATTCTGCCTACAACCGCGTGACCATCTCGCGGATGCTCGAGTCGTCTCCGAAAATCAAGGTCGTGGCCACGGCCGTCAACGGTGAAGACGGCATCAAGCAGGTCATGAAGCACAAGCCGGACGTGATCACGCTCGACCTGGAGATGCCGGTGATGGATGGCTTCGCCTTCCTGCGCTGGCTGATGGCGAACCTGCCCACTCCGGTGATCGCGGTTTCGTCACGTTCGAGCGACCGGAGTGTTTTCAAGGCGCTCGACCTCGGCGCGATCGACTTCATCGCCAAGCCCGGCGGGCGCGTCTCGCCCCGGCTCGAAGAAATCGAGCGCGACCTCGTCGCCAAGGTGCTGCAGGTCGCCGAGATCCGGATGGAGAACCTGCGTCGGCGGATCACCGATCAGGAGGAGACCGCGCCGCGCGAAGCCGAGCCGCCGGCGGTTTGCGAAGGGGGCATCGAGCTCGTCGCCATCGGCTGCTCCACCGGCGGCCCGCCCGCGCTGCAGTACGTCTTCCAGAACCTGCCGATGTTGCCGATTCCGATCGTCGTGGCCCAGCACATGCCGCAGGCGTTCACACGTCTTTTCGCCGAGCGCGTCAACAAGCTCACCAGCTACACAGTGAAAGAGGGCGATGACGGCGAGATGCTCGAGAACGGAACGATCTACGTCGCTCCCGGCGGCACGCAGATGGAAGTGCGCCGCACCGCCGAGGGACTGCAGATCCGGACGTTCTCGGCGAAGGTCACCGACCTCTACGCGCCATCCGTCGACCGTCTCATCATCTCTGCCGGCCAGGCATGCGGCGAGCGCCTCGTGGCCATCATCATGACCGGCATGGGCGACGACGGCGCGCAAGCCATCCGCCGCGTCCGCGAGCTCGGCGGGCGGACGATCGCCGAGTCTCCGCAGACCGCCATCATCTTCGGCATGCCGAACGAGGCCATCAAGACGGGATGCGTCGATCAGGTTCTGCCGCTGGGGGAGATTCCGGGGGCGATTCAGAGATTGTGCACGGGGTAGGCTTCGCGCGTTTCAACGGCCGGCCGCCCGTCCCACCGGCCACTCCCGTGTGCTAATCTCCCATCGCGTCCGTCCGAGAGCGTCCCCATGACCGAAGAAAGAGCTGAGAAGTTTCTCGAGCTGTTCAACAAGGGTAAGGAATTCACCGAGGAGTTACTTCGGGAAAACCAGCGCTTGCGGTATCGCGTCGCCTCGCTGGAAACAGAGTCGCCGGCCGGTCTCGACGAAGAGGTGCAGCGTCTGCGCGCCGAAGTCCAGCAGCTCACCGAGGAGAACCGCCGCATCGCGGAGAGGTTCAAGGAAGTCGAGGAAGAGAACAAAGACTTCGCCAACCGCTACATCGAAGTCGAAGAACAGAACAACAACCTCGCCAACCTCTACGTCGCCAGCTACCAGCTCCACTCCACGCTCGATTTCCGGGAAGTCATCCAGATCGTGCAGGAGATCGTCATCAACCTCATCGGCGCGGAATCGTTCGCCATTCTGCTGCTCGACGAGAAAACCAACGAGCTGAAGACGATTGCCTCGGAGGGTGAGGACGTCATGCCCGGCATCGAGACCATCTCCACCCGCCTCGGCGACGGCGTTCTCGGCAGCGTGGCCAAGACCGGCGAGAGCTACTACATCAACCAGGACATGGAAGACGGTGGCAAGGTGACGCTCGAAAAGCCGCTCGCCGCCGTGCCGCTCAAGATCAAGGAGCATGTCATCGGCTTGGTGGTCATCTACAGACTTCTCCAGCAGAAAGACTCGTTCTCGGCCGTCGACTACGAGCTCTTCTCGCTTCTTGCCGCGCATGCCGCGACGGCGATTTTCTCATCGAAACTCTACTCGCAGTCGGAGAGGAAGCTGAACACGATCCAGAGCTTCCTCGACCTGCTGACAACCACATCGTGAGGGTCCGATAGTGCCACTTGAGAACGCGAACTTTTTGGTTGTCGAAGACTCGCCGACCATGCGTCAGCTGATCTCGTTCTCGCTCAAGCGGTTCAAGAACGCCAGGATCATCGAGGCGGTCGACGGCGTGGATGCGCTCAAGAAACTCTCCGGTCCGGATAAGATCGATCTGATCCTGACCGACATCAACATGCCGGTGATGGACGGTCTCAAGCTCGTCTCGCTCGTACGCCAGAATGCGCAGCTTCGCAACATCCCGATCGTCATCATCACGACGGAAGGGGCCGAGGAAGACCGCGAGCGCGGACTGGCCCTCGGCGCGAACGCCTACATCTCCAAGCCGATCCAGTCGTCGCATCTGATCAAGACGATCTCGGAGCTGCTCGCGGTGTGAGAAAGGCAGAAGGCAGAAGGCAGAAGGCAGAAGGCACTCATCCTTCATCCTTCATCCTTCTGCCTTCTGCCTTCTGCCTTCTGACCTTCCTCGCCGCCCGCATTCCTCTCCTCGTTCTGCGCGCGCCGTTTTTCGACGAGCTGTTCACGCGCTGGATCGCCGGCAGGCCGTTCGCAGGGATTCTCTCCGCCCTACGGCACGACTCCGGCCCGCCGCTCTACTACTTCGCGGTCCATCTGCTGGGTGATCCGCCGGTCGAAGCAACGCGGGTTCTGTCGCTCGTCTGCGCGGCGATCGCGTTCATCGTGATCCTCTCGTGGAATCGCCTGCCCGCGGCGTTGCTAATGGCTGTGTTCCCACCCGCGGTGCTCATCGCTGCCGACGCTCGCGCCTACGCGTTGTGCGCGATGTTCGTGGCGCTCGCGATCCTGGCGATCGACCGGGACCGGCCGATGCTTGCGGCTCTGCTGCTGGTCGCAGCGGCGTACAGCCACTACTACGGCGTCCTGTTTTTCCCGACGCTCCTTCTCGGGAGCACCAGCCCTGGCGCCAGCGGCCAGCCGCGGGCCCGGCGGCGGTTCTTCGCGCTGCTGCTCGCGGTCTTCCTCTACCTCCCCGGATTCTGGCTGGCCTTGCACCAACCCACCGAAGCGCGTGCGTGGATGACCATGAACTGGCCGGATGCGCTATTCGTTCGCCCGCCTCTCGTGCTGGCGATCATCGGCGCGGCCGCGCTCGTACTCTCCGTGCGCGTGAATCGCTACATGTTCATGGTGCTCGTCCCGTTGATCCTCGCCATCGCGCTACGCGTTTATGTTCCGATTCGATTCGAGTCGGTCATCGCCGCGCCACTGGCGCTCTGGCTGGCCGAATCGCTGCGAAACAACCGCTTCCGCCTCGCCCTGACGACGGCGTTGATCGCGGTCGGTGCCTTCTGGACCGCGTTCGGTATCATCGATCACGTCGTCCGCCCGCCCGACGCCTATCGTCAGGCAGCTCGATGGATCGCGGCCAACATCCCGGCGAACGAGACCGTCGTTGCCTCGGGTTACTGCTATCTGGAGACGATGATGAACGGACATGAGCGCATCGCCGCTTTCCCGCCGGAGCAGGGCGAACATCCCGGCTGGCGAGCGCTGCCGCGGCCGGAAGTTCCGATCCCCAACGGCGCGTTCTACTGGACTGGTGAGCGCGGCGCGCCGGAGCTCGGCATCCTGATTCGGGAGCGCCGCATCGTCAAGCCACTCTTCATCAACGACCGTGCGATGGTTGCACTGGTAAGGTAAACTCGCCCTCCATGCCTCATTTCATCACTGACAAGTGTATTGGTTGCAGCGTCTGCGAGGTCAAGTGCCCCACGAACACCATCTGGGGCGCGGCCCGCGGCATGTACTACATCCACCCGGAGCGCTGCATCGACTGTTCGGTCTGCGGCATCTACTGCCCGGTCGACGCCATCCAGAACCAGCACGGGGAGTTCATCCCACGCGTCAAGCCGAAAGAGATCCCGAAAGCCGAAGTCATCAAGGAGCTCTGCACCGGATGCGAGTTCTGCGTCGATATCTGCCCGTTCGAGTGCATCAAGATGATCGACCCGAACGACGAGACGGTGGCCAACCACTACAAGATCGCCTTCGTCGACGAGAAAAAGTGCGTGGCCTGCCGCCTCTGCGAATCGGTCTGCGATAAGGACGCCATCGTCGTCCCCGATGCGCCGACACAGCTCAAGACGTATCTGCCTGACTTCGTGGTGATGGGAACCGGCCGTTGAGTAGGGAGCCGGGAATCGGGAGTCGGGAGCCGGAGACCGAATCCTCAAATACGACCCCCGACCCCCGACTCCCGACCCCCGCGTCCGCCGACATCCCCAAAGAATCGCCGAAAACGATCCTCTTCCAATTCGTCGTCTTCCCCCTAGGAATCGTTTTCATTGCCGTCCTGATTTTTTTCCTCTTCGGGAAGCTGGCGACGGACGAGCAGACCATCCCCGACTATCTCAACTCCATCCGTTCGGGAAGTTCGCACGAGCGGTGGCAGGCGGCCTATCAGCTCTCGAAGTCCCTCAAGCGCGGCGAGGCGAAGCGCTATCCGAACCTCGAGCAGAACGTGGCTACGTTGTACGCCAATTCAAAGACTGACGACCCGCGCATCCGCCGTTACCTCGGCATGGTGCTCGGAACGCTCGGCGACCGCCGGGCCACGCCGTTGCTGCTCGATGGGCTCAACGATCGCGACGTCGACAACCGCATCTACGCCCTCATGGCTCTCGGCGAGCTCCGCGACCCGGCCGCGGTTCCGCGAATCGCACGGGCGGTTTCGGACGACGACAAGGATGTCCGCGCTACGGCGTATTACACGCTCGGAGCGATCGGTGACGCCGGCGCCGTTCCGGTTCTCGTCAACGGCCTGCAGGAAGAGTCGCCCGATGTCCGCTGGAATGCCGCTATCGCCCTCGGCCGGCTCGGCGACAAGCGAGCCCTCGGTCCGCTGCGCGAGATCCTCGACCGTTCCCGTCTGAACCGCGTAGCCACCATGCGCGAAGATCAAAAGGAAGATGCCATGATCGTGGCGATGTCGGCATACGCGAGGCTGGCCGGCCATGATGCCGCTCCCGACCTGCAACGGATCGCCGCGAGCGATCCCAGCCTGTCCGTCCGCGCCGCGGCAAAGCAGGCGTTGGCGCAGATCGGAAAATGAGGCCGTGTAACTTGCTGACTTGAGATGTTTTACCAAGCAACCAGGCACTCGGCAACCATCCTCTGACCTTCCCTGCCTGTCACTTTTTTCGTTGACAGCGGTTGCCGAAAAGCAGATATTTACGCACGCGCCGGAGCGGGCTCAATTCGGCACCTTCAAAACCCCGGATGTCTGACGAAATCACGCCATTTCATATGGTTCCGAAGACTCCCCTTGCGGGGAGCGCGGCTGCTGAGATCCGCGAACAGGGCGAGATCTCGCGCCGCAGTTTCCCCGTTGTCCTGACCACGGCCTGGGTGGCCCTGGCCGCCGCGCTCGGGGGGCTGAGCGCCGTCCTTCTCCGCTTCCTCTTCCCCAACGTCCTCTTCGAGCCCGTCCAGAAGTTCAAGGCCGGTCTGCCGTCCGACTACTCGGTCGGAGAGGTCGACGAGCGCTGGAAGGACAAGTACGGCATCTGGATCGTCCGCACCGAGGAGATCGTCTACGCCCTGATCACGGTTTGCACCCACCTCGGGTGTACACCGAACTGGCTTCCGACGCAGAACAAATTCAAGTGCCCCTGCCACGGCAGCGGTTACTACAAGTCCGGCATCAATTTCGAGGGACCGACTCCGCGTCCGCTCGAACGGGCCAAGATCTTCATCGACATCGCTGACGGGCAGATCGTGGTCGACAAATCGAAGCAATTTCATCAGGAGCGCGGGGAGTGGACTGACCCCGAGGCATTCATCAAGCTGTAGCTCCCGGCTCTCAGCCGGCGGCCGACAGCCGAGGAGACAATGGCGAATCTACGAGGACTCCAGGAAGGCATCGTCAATTCGCAGATCTGGAAATCCGTTTTCCGGGTCGGCATCCCCAACACGAACCGCAAGCGCGTTCTGGCGGTGCTCGGGTCGCTGATTCTCCATCTCCATCCCGTCAAAGTCCGCCGCTCCGGCGTGCGCATGAGCTACACCTGGTGCATGGGCGGAACCTCGTTCTTCCTTTTCCTCGTCGAGACCGTGACCGGCCTGCTGCTGATGTTCTACTACCGGCCGACCATCGAGTATGCCTTTACCGACATCATGGACCTGCGCGAGCAGGCACCGTTCGGGATCATGCGCGAGATGCACCGCTGGGGCGCGCACGCCATGGTCATCGCGGTCTGGCTGCATATGTTCCGTGTCTTCATGACCGGTTCGTACAAACCGCCGCGCGAGTTCAACTGGAATGTCGGCGTCATCCTCCTCGTGCTTACGCTGCTGCTCTCGTTCACGGGATATCTGCTCCCGTGGGATCAGCTTGCGATCTGGGCCATCACCGTCGGTTCTTCGATGGCTCGCGCCTCTCCCGGTGCCGGTAATGAGGGGCCCATGTCGGGCCTGGTCAAGCTGGGGGATATACGACTTATTCATGCGGGTGACGATGCCCGCTTTGCGCTCATCGGCGGGCGGTCGATCGGGGCGGCGACGCTGCTGCGCTTCTATGTCCTGCACTGCGTGGTGATTCCTCTCGCGGCCGGCTTCCTGATGGCCATTCACTTCTGGCGAGTTCGAAAAGACGGAGGCATCTCGGGTCCGTTATGAGAAGGCCTTGTTTGTCGTTTAGTCGGGTGTCGGGAGTCGGGGGTCGGGTGCCGGAGCTCGCGCCGACGCGATCGTCGTTCTCCGACCCCCGACACGCGACACCCGGCTCCCGCCTTCCGGAGGCCACGCGCTGATGACTTTCATCAAGGATTTCATCAATGTACTGTCGGCGGGGTCGATCTCATTCACCCTGCTGACTTCGATTTTCGCGCTCATCGTCTATTTCAACCTGCTGGGCGGCCGGATCAAGGCTGTGGGCGGAATGGCCTTCATCGGCCTGGGCGTCTTCATGCTGTTGATGGGGATTTTTGTGCCGCCGCTGCTCTATCTCGGCATCGCCTATCTCCTGATCCTTTTCGCGCTGGCCCGCCTGGGCGGACGGTTGTGGGATACGAAGGTCGGTCTTCGACTGTTCGTCATCGGCGGGCTGGCGTTCGGCTTGTCGATGCTCGATCCGAATTTTTTCCTCATCGCGGCGAAGCCCGACAACGTGCCCATCGTGGCGATGATCTTCCTCCTCGGCTTTTTTACCTGGGTGGCGCTGCGTAAGGCGTACCTCAACGACACCCAGATCGCCGTAGGCGGCATTCCGTGGGAGAAGACGGAGTCGGACGAGAAGCTCTTCACGTGGCCCGATCTCGTCTATACCGAATTGCTCTGCATGATCCTCCTGACGATCGTGATGATCGTCTGGTCGGTCGTTCTGCGCGCGCCGCTGGAAGAGGCGGCCAATCCGACGTCGTCTCCCAATCCTGCCAAGGCTCCCTGGTACTTCCTCGGCCTGCAGGAGATGCTGGTCTATTTCGATCCCTGGCTGGCGGGCGTCGTACTGCCGACGCTGATCATCGTCGGTCTTATGGCCATCCCGTACATCGATACCAATCCAAAGGGGAACGGCTACTACTCCTTCCGCGAACGGAAGTGGGAGATCGGCGTTTTTCTTTACGGTTTTCTCGTGCTTTGGTCGTTCCTCATCATTACTGGAACGTTCCTGCGCGGCCCGAACTGGAACTTCTTCGGCCCCTTTGAATTCTGGGATCCGAACAAGCTCGTGCCGCTGGTGAACGTCGATCTGTCGGAGCTGATGTGGGTGAAGGTTCTGGGTACATCGCTGCCGAAACTCTGGATCATCCGTGAGATCTTCGGGCTTGGACTCATTGGTGCTTACCTCGGTCTTCCGCCGGTGATGGCGGCCGGACCGTTCCGCCGCTTCTATAACAAGATGGGGGCGGCCCGGTATTACGTCGGCGCCTATCTCTTCCTGATCATGATGTCGCTGCCGATCAAGATGGTGCTGCGCTGGCTGTTCAATCTGAAATACATCCTTCATATCCAGGAGATTTTCTTCAACGTCTGAGGGCGCCGTAGAACCGATGAAGCCACAAGAGCCGATTCCTCACAATTACTCGATTCGCAGGCTGAATTGGATATTCGCCCTGTCGAGCCTCGGTTTGCTCGTGGTCACCGGTCTTATCGTCGGTTACGACTACATCCGTGGCTGGAAGTGGTTCCAGCTCGAGTTCATGCGCATGCAGCGCGAGCGCATCGTCCAGGAAGTGCAGCTCGCCAGCTCCGCGGAGAACAAGCAACTGCTGGCGAACCTCGACGAGCAGACGCGCAGGAACAGCCTGGAGCTGGCGGCGCATCGCGACCAATATCTATCCGCGCAGAAGGCGTTCGACGCGATGGAAGGGGACCACTATCGCGCCGATCAGGACTATCGCTTCGCCAAGGCGAACCTCGACGCGCAGCGCTACATCGCTGAGGTTTCCATCGTTCAGCACCGATCCGACGCCGCCCAGCAGCAGACGGAATACGAACGCCAGACGAAGCATCTCGCTGACCTGCAGGTCCGCCTGCAGGAGGTGACGCGCCAGCGCGATGCCGCAAAGGCGAACGTCGACCAGTGGCTGAAGAAAATCAAGGATGCCGAGGATAAGAGAAAAGAGTTGACGGCTTCCGTCGACCTGCTCGACAAACAGTTGAACCTCGTCGACATGGACCGGTTCAGCACGAACTGGATTCTCAGCCAGCCGATGCTCGACTTCGTCAACCCGGTGATCAAGATCGATCAAGTCGTTCTGAACGATCTGTCGATCGACATGAACTACATGAACGTTCCTCGGGTCGACCGCTGCCAGACCTGCCACCGCGCCATCGACACGCCGGGATGGGAGTCGAAGACGGAAGCAGCCCGGCTCTCCCAGGAGTTGCAGCAGAAGCTCGACGCGTATGACATTCCCCAGGAAAAGCGCAAGGAAACGGAAGGCCGCATCGCCGAGCTCAAGCGGATCCAGGATGCTCCGAGCGACATCCTCAATCCTTGGCGCACCCATCCGAAGCTCGATCTCTTCGTCGGCTCGGCGTCCGTGCATCCGCTTCTCGAGTACGGATGCACTGTTTGCCACCGCGGCCAGGATCGGGCCACCGAATTCGGCCGCGCCGGCCATACGCCTGCCAGCCCGAGGATGGAACATCGCTGGGCGGAGCGGACCATGCTCACGGGCGGCTTCTTCCCGCTGCCGCGCGACTTTGAAAAACGCAATTGGGGATACGAAGAGAACGAGTTTGTCGAGACGCCGATGTATCCGCGGCATTACTACGAGGCAGGATGCATCAAGTGCCACTCCGGACAGATGAGCGTCGACCGCGGCGACGACATTACCAAGGCGACGCAGACCGTCGAGCTCTACGGCTGCTACGCCTGTCACAAGATCAACAACTGGCGCTTCTCGGATCTCCGCAAGCCTGGTCCTGACCTCGGCGGCATCGCGGAGAAGACCACGCCGGAGTGGGCATTCCGCTGGATCAGCGAGCCGCACGACTTCCGGTCGACGACGCGCATGCCGTCGTTTTTCTATCAGCGCAACATGGTTGACCCCAGTGTCGTGCCGCCGCAGGAACGCGCGCATAACATCAAGCTTCAGGAGGCCGAGATCCACGCTATTGTCAGCTACCTCTTCGACAAGTCCACGCATCGTTCCTGGTCGCCGCCTGGAGCCGGCGATGCCGCCCGTGGCAAACAGATCGTCGGCAGCGTCGGCTGTCTGGGCTGCCATGTCGATACCGAGCAGGTAAAGGACGAGAAAACGGGCCGGATCCGCCTTGCCAAACGCGAGGACTTTCCGCTGGAGCGCAACTACGGCTTCAACTTCACCGGCGTAGGGACGAAGACAAACGCGGCTTGGATCTACAACTGGATCAAGAACCCGAAGGCCTATTACACGGATGCGCCGATGCCGTCATTGCGGCTCACCGATCAGGAAGCGTCCGATGTAACCGCGTATCTGCTCACAATGCAGAAGCCGGGCTTCATGAATACTCCGATCCGTCCGCCGGACGCACAGGCCGTTCACGATCTGGCCAAGGGCTATCTGATCAACACGCTCAGCGACCGCGACGCAGAATTGAGATTGCGATCGATGTCGGGTCACGATCAGCTCGTCTACCTCGGGCATCGCTCCATTGAAAAGTACGGCTGCTATTCGTGTCACAACATCAAGGGCTTCGAAGGTCTGAAGCCGGTCGGTACCGAGCTGACGGTCGAGGGGTCGAAAGCGCTGCATCTCTTCGATTTCGGCTTCATGAATGATCAGCAGTGGAAAAACGAGGACGGCGCGACGGAGCATGTCATCCATACCGTGCCGTCATGGGTCTACAACAAGCTGCGCAATCCGCGGATCTACGACGACCGCCGCACGAAGGTCTACAACGACAAGTTGAAGATGCCGAACTTCCACCTCACTCCTGAAGAGGCTCGCCGTATCGCCATGGTGGTCGTCGGTCTTACGAAGGAGAAGGTGGCCGAGAACCGGATGGCCGGGCTCGACGCCCGGACCCGGTTCATCGAAGAGGGCCGCAAGCGGGTCTCGCAGCACAATTGCCGCGCGTGTCACGTCGTCGACGGACGCGGGCGCGCCATCGCTTCCACGATCGCCGACGCCAACTTTTTCCCGCCGGACCTGTCGCCTGAAGGTGCGCGCGCGCAGTCTCCGTTTCTCTTCAACTTTCTCAAAGACCCGACGGTGATGAAGATCCGGCCGTGGGTCAGCGTACGCATGCCGACCTTCCATTTCAGCGATGAGGAGACCAATACACTGGTCACCTTCTTCGCGCAGGAAGGGCAGCGTTCGCAATTCGATACGGCCCGCAACGTGAATCCAACGGCGCAGAACGTCATGATCGGCAAACAGGTTTTCACGATGTTGCGCTGCGGGCAGTGCCACGTCACGACGCCGGTGCAGAACCCGGAGAATCCGCCGGTGCCGAATACGGCGGAAACGGCGTCGCTGGCCCCGAATCTGACGCTGGCGCGCCTGCGGCTTCGCCACGATTGGATCTCGGATTGGATCCGCCGTCCCAACGAGATGATTCCCGGCACGAGAATGCCGGCCAACTTCCCGCGCGATGCCGCGACGGGCGGTTTCCAGTCGCCGCTGGCCATGGCCATCGATACGCCGCAGTTCGCGCAGTACAAAGCGACGTTGCTGCCCCTGTTCAAGGGCGATGAGAAGGAACTGAAGCGAACCATGAGCGATGCGGTCGCGCTGACCGACTATCTGCGCGATTACATCTGGAGCATTGGTATTATACAAATGCGCACGGCCTCGCCGGACGGGCAGGCGCCGTCGATGGCGATGCCGCAACCGTCGCTGCCCCCGGTGGCGGCGCCGGCCGCGAAATCGACGCGCAATCAGCGCGGCGCGCCGGCGGCAGGCAGCGGACCAGGACGTTAGAAAATCAGGAGATAGGCTAAATGACCATGAAAAAGTTCGTGACGATGTTGTTCGCAAGTACCCTTCTCTTCTCGATCGCCTGCGGCAAAGGCAAAGAGGCATCGAAGCAAGACCAGGGAGAAGATGACGAGACGCAGACCACCACCACCGCCGCCACTGCTTCTAACGCTCCCGCGGCGGCTCCCGCGGCCGCGCCGGTGTCGGCGGATGCGGCAACGCTTACAGGCCTCGTGAAGTTCGAAGGGGCCGCGCCGAAGATGAACACCATTCAGATGTCGGCCGACCCGTATTGCCAGTCACAGCATGGCGGTGCGCCGGCGACGGAAGAGGATGCGGTCGTCGGTCCGGCCGGCGAGCTTGCCAATGTCTTCGTCTACATCAAGGACATCAAGGGCAATTTCCCCACACCGTCGACCGCCGTGACGATCGAACAGAAGGGCTGCCAGTACCATCCGCACGTCAACGCCGTCATGGTCGGTCAGCCGCTGGCGATCAAGAATGACGACGCCACGCTGCACAATATCCATGCCATGCCCACGGCTAACTCGCAGTTCAACGAAGGACAGCCGATCCAGGGGATGGTCTCTACGAAGAAACTCGACAAGGTCGAAATGACACCGTTCAAGATCAAGTGCGACGTGCACGGTTGGATGAAGTCGTATATGGCCGTGATGCCGCATCCGTTCTTTGCGGTGTCTCAGACCAATGGCACGTTCACGATCTCCAATCTTCCGCCCGGCCAGTACACGGTTGTGGCGTGGCATGAGAAGTACGGACAACAGGAACAGCGGGTCACGGTCGGCGCCAAGGAGTCGAAGGCGCTGAGTTTCACGTTCAAGGGATAACGTTACGGAAAGCTAACAGCTAACAGCCAAGAGTTAAGAGCGAAGAACATGGCATTGAGACGACAGATCCGGGTAGGTTCGCAATGGATGTACGCGGACGAAGCGCACAAGGCGCTTCGCGAAGCGTTGCGCGTCATGGAAGATGAGAAGGGCGGCGAGCATGGTGGGCATCACCTGCCATGGATCCGGCGCTATGTGTTCTCGACGGACCATAAGTGGATCGGTATCCAATACGGCTTCACGGCGTTGCTGTTCCTGCTGCTCGGTTTCTGCCTGATGATCCTGATGCGGCTGCAGCTCGGCTGGCCGGGAACCGCCTTCAGTGTCATGAAGGTGCTGGGCGAGACGCGCCAGTCAGGCGGCGTGCTCCTCCCCGAGGCCTACAACCAGCTCGGCGCCATGCACGGCACGATCATGATCTTCCTCGGGATCGTGCCGCTGGCTGTCGGCGCCTTTGGCAATTACCTCGTTCCGCTGCAGATCGGCGCGCCCGACATGGCCTTCCCGAAGCTCAACATGATCAGCTACTGGTGCTATGCGCCGGGCGGATTGATCATGCTGGCCAGCTTCTTCGCTCCGGGTGGTACGGCACAGTCGGGCTGGACTTCCTATCCGCCGTTGTCAGTCATCGCGTCGCAAGGGCAGACCTGGTGGTTGGTAGGGATGGTCTTTCTCATCACCTCCTCGCTCCTCGGGTCGGTCAATTTCATCGTGACGATCGTTCAGTTGCGCGCGAAGGGGCTGTCGTACATGCGCTTCCCCTTCTTCGTCCACGCGCAGTTCGTCACGTCGTTCCTGCTGCTGCTCGCTTTCCCGCCGCTCGAGGCGGCCGCGGTGCTGCAGCTCATGGACCGCGTGGCCGGCACCAGCTTCTTCATGCCGAGCGGCCTCGTCGTCAGCGGCCAGGCGCTCACGAATGCGGGCGGCGGCAATCCGCTTCTGTGGCAGCACCTGTTCTGGTTCCTTGCGCACCCCGAGGTCTACGTTCTGATTCTGCCCGCGATGGGAATCGTGGCCGAGATCATCGCGAACGGAACGCGCAAGCCGCTGTGGGGCTACAAGTCGATGGTGTTCGCCACGGTCTTCCTCGGGTTCATGTCCTTCGTCGTATGGGCGCACCACATGTTCCTTACGGGCATGGGGACGACGATCAGCGCCTTCTTCCAGACCACGACGATGATCATCTCGATCCCCTCGGTGATCATTCTCAGTTCGCTTTTCCTTTCTCTGTGGGGCGGCTCGATACGATTTACGACGCCGATGCTGTTCGCGCTGGCCTTTCTGCCGATGTTCGGCATTGGAGGACTGACCGGCCTGCCGCTCGGGCTCGCCGCCACCGACATTCATCTGCACGACACGTATTACGTCATCGGCCACTTCCACTATGTCGTCGCGCCGGGGACGATCTTCGCCATGTTCGGCGGGATCTACTACTGGTTCCCGAAGGCGACGGGGCGCAAGCTTCATGAGGGCTGGGGGCGCGTACACTTCTGGATCTCGTTCGTCTGCATCAACGGCATCTTCTTCCCGATGTTCGCGCAGGGTCTGGCAGGCGTGTCGCGGCGCCTTTATGACGGCGGTGCGCAGTACG
Organism: Thermoanaerobaculia bacterium; assembly: GCA_017883235.1. GTDB lineage: Bacteria > Acidobacteriota > Thermoanaerobaculia > Gp7-AA8 > Gp7-AA8 > JADGNZ01. The sequence goes on from JADGNY010000063.1 coordinate 29,483, forward strand.
CGCATGCGAAACAGATCGCGGCGCAGACGAATCCGTTCATGTCCGTCTGCGCGATCGGCCTGCTGGTTGCTCAGGTGCCGTTCATCTTCAACTTCCTCTGGAACGCCATCCGCGCGGCTCTTGGTCACCGTGACGAGGGGCTCGGTTCGAACCCGTGGGAAGCGACGACGATGGAGTGGGCGGCCACGACGTCGCCTCCGCTGGCGCACGGCAATTTCGAGGTTCTTCCGGTCGTCTACCGCGGACCCTATGAATACAACGTTCCCGGCGAGGCCGCCGAGTTCATTCCGCAGCACATGCCAACAGCGCCCGAGCCCGCGCCACGCGGCGGCAGCCTGCTGCCGTCGACGGCAGTGGCCATGAGGGAGAATTGATGGACGCGCACGCTTCCGTGGGACACGCAGAGCTGGAGATCCCCTACAACGTTCATCCGCGTCCGGACACGGGCGTTTACAACGCCAAGCTCGGAATCTGGCTGTTTCTGGCCTCCGAGGTCATGCTGTTCGGCGCTCTCTTCTCGTCGCTGATCCTTCTGCGCACCGGCGCGGAGACATGGCCGCGCGGATACGAGATGCTGAACGTCCCCTTGGCTACGTTCAACACCTTCATCCTCATCGTGTCGAGCGTAACGGTCGTCATGGCCTGGTCTCAGTTGCGCCTCGGCAATCTCAAGAAAGGCCGCATCTACATTTCGGCGACGATCCTGTGCGCTCTGATCTTCCTCGTCAACAAGGCCTTCGAGTACGGTCACGAGTTTCGCGAGCACAACTTCCCGAAGACGAACAACTTTTTCGCGATCTACTTCACGTTGACCGGTTTGCATGGTCTGCACATCATCGGCGGAGTGATCGTCTTTCTCTATTTTCTCGGGCCGGGCGCGAAGATGTGGGCGCGCGATCCGGAGCGCTATACCAACCGGATCGAGGTCGTCGGCCTTTACTGGCATTTCGTCGACCTGGTCTGGATTTTCCTTTTCCCTGTTTTGTACCTCATGTAGGAGGAGCACGACGTGACCGATCCCGCAGCCGCAGTGGAGCCAGGCGTCGACGTGCACGAGCACGCCGGCGTGGGTGACCCTAATGCTCACCATCACAGCCCGGAGCAGATCCGCTCGGAAATGCGGGTCTATATAACGGTCTTCATCGGACTCGCCGTACTGACCGCCGTGACTGTCGGTGCCTGCTATGGACTGAAGCTGCCTGTCCATACCGCGATCATCGTGGCCCTGATCATCGCCTCGATAAAAGGCTTTCTGGTTGCCGGCTTCTTCATGCACCTGCTATCGGAGAAGAAGGTCATCTACGGCGTGCTCATTCTCACGGTCATCTTTTTCATCTTCCTGATGACGTTACCCATCAGTCATCACGCCAACCCATTCGGATCGTAAATGTCTCTGCGTGTCTTTCACATCGTCTTCATCACAGTGTCGGTCGCTCTGACGCTGTATCTCGCGGTGTGGGGTGTGCGCGAGTTCATGGTTTCGCGGAGCTCCCTCGCGGTTTCGATGATCATCTTCGGTGCCGTCGGTGGCGCAACGCTCATCTGGTACGGAAAGCGCATGTTTCATAAGCTGAAGGAACTGCCATGACGCGCCGTGCTCGATTCGTTGTAATTGCTCTGGCACTGTTGCTCGTTCCGGCCATTCTGTCGGCGTGCCCGGTCTGTTATGGAGCGCCGAATTCGCCGATGACGAAGAGCTCGAACAACGCCATCATTTTCATGCTCGGAATCATCGGCTTTGTCCAGGTCGGCTTCGTTGCCATGTTCTGGAGCTTCTGGCGGCGGGCCAGGGAGCTGCGCCGGCTGCGGGAGTCGTTCCATGTGATCGAGGGAGGAGCGGCGCACTAACGCGCGCCGAAAGGGAATCGTCATGGAAAAATTTCTTGCGCAGTTCATGCCGGTCGACGCCTCGGAGCACGGTCCTTACCTGGATCGGCTTAGCGCGAACGTGCACTGGCTGATGCTCGTGTTGTTCGTCGGATGGGGCCTGTTCTTCGTCTATACACTGTGGCGCTATAACGCCAAACGGAATCCGAAAGCGAGCTACCACGGCGTTCGGAGTCACTTCTCTACCTACAGCGAAGCCGGCGTGGCCGTCGTTGAAGTCATCCTCCTGGTCGGCTTCTCCATTCCGATGTGGTCCAAGTGGACGCACGTGCCGCCTGCGTCTTCAAATCCATTGGAGATGCGGGTCGTGGCCGAGCAGTTCGCCTGGAACGTTCAGTATCCAGGACCGGATGGAATCTTCGGCAGGCGCGATATCAAGCTCGTCACCTCGTCGAACCCGCTCGGGCTCGATCTCACGGACCCTCACGCGAAAGACGATATCGTCACGCTCAACGACCTTCATCTCGAGGTCAACCGGCCGGTGATCATTCACGTTACGTCGAAAGACGTCATCCACAGTTTCAAACTGCCGGTCATGCGCGTCGAACAGGACGCTATCCCGGGCATGGAGATCACGATCCACTTCACTCCCGTCCTGACGAACGAGACAAATGCGGAGAGCGACAAGTGGGAGATCGCCTGTGCGCAGCTCTGCGGTCTGGGACACTATCGGATGCGCGGGCAGATGTTCGTCCACTCGAAAGACTCGTTCAAGAAGTGGCTGGCGGCCGCGCCGCCGGCGCAAACCAGCATCGGCTCCTAGGAAATGAGACCTTCTTTCGAAGCGTCACCCCAGGCATTGCGGCATTCCGACGAGACCCCGGTGTGGCTGCGGCACTTCACGAAGTTCGTCGCTGGCTCGACGCTCTTCCTCATTTTCGCTGGAGCGATGGTCACCTCGACCGGTTCCGGCCTGTCGGTTCCTGACTGGCCGCTTTCCTACGGGATGGTGATGCCGCCGATGGTCGGCGGGATCTTCTACGAGCACGGCCACCGCATGATCGCGGCTACCGTCGGCCTGCTGACGGTGATTCAGGCGGTTTGGTTGCAACTGCGCGAACCGAAGCGCATAGCACGGATTCTCGGCTGGTGCTCGGTCGGCGCCGTCATCGCGCAGGGAGTCCTCGGCGGCGTGACGGTGCTCCTGCTGCTTCCGCACTCCGTCTCCATCGCCCACGCCGCTCTCGCCGAGATCTTCTTCTGCCTGAACACCTCCATCGCCTTTTTCACGTCGAGGTGGTTCCGGGCCTCCCGGACGCTGGAGAAGGGCGACGCACCGATCGGTCTGACGTCGTCGCTGGTCCTGGTCACTTACGCCCAGATCCTGATCGGGGCGACGATGCGGCACCTCGGCGCGGGACTGGCAATTCCTGATTTCCCGATGTCGTTTGGTCGTCTCGTGCCGCACTTCACCAGTCTGGAGATCGCCGTCAACTTCGCCCATCGCGCCGGCGGCGTTTGCATCGCGGCCCTGATCATCTACACCGCCATCCGTCTGCGGCGGTTCGAGTCGAGCCATCCGCTGCGGCAGCTCTCGAACCTGCTCGTGACCGTCGTGCTGATTCAGATCGTGCTCGGCGGCTACGTGGTCTGGAGCGGCAAGCAGCCGGTGGTCACCAGCGTCCACGTGATGACGGGCGCGGCGACGCTGGCTCTCTCGCTCCTCACCGCGCTGACGGCGCGTACGATCGGCTGGCGGACAGGCAGGCAGGGCGCTCGCGCACTTCTTGTCACCGAGGTGCCGGCATGAGCGATGTACTGGCTCTGGCGCGGCCGGCGGGACTGGCCAGCATCTCGCGCGATTACCTCGAGCTGTCGAAGTCGCGCATCGTGATGATGGTGCTGATCACCACCGCGGCCGGCTATTTCTTCGCCGCGCCCCATATCGACTGGGCGCTTCTTGTCAACACGCTCGTCGGGACGGCGCTCGTCGCGGCAGGCACCAATGCTCTCAATCAGTATGTGGAGCGCGACCACGACGCGAAGATGCGGCGGACGCGGCTCCGCCCGCTGCCCGACGGTCGCATTTCTGCCCGCGCCGCACTCCTGTTTTCGGTCGCTATCGCTGTGATCGGTACCGGGTACCTCGGCGTCGCCGTGAACTGGCTCACCGCCGCGCTCGGAGCGTTTACGCTCACGAGCTACATCTTCGTCTACACCCCGCTGAAACGGGTCTCGACGATCTGCACGCTCATCGGCGCGATCCCGGGCGCGATCCCGCCGCTGATGGGATGGACGGCCGCGACCGGCTCGCTCGGCGCCGGCGGCTGGATCATCTTCGCCATCCTCTTCTTCTGGCAGCTCCCGCATTTCATGGCCATCAGCTGGATGTACCGCGATGATTACGCCCGCGGCGGCTTCGCCATGCTTGCTGTACGCGATGGGGACGGCCAGGCGACCGCGCGGCACGCGGTGCTCTACAGCTTCGCCCTTCTCGCCGTCAGCGTGCTGCCCCCGCTGTTCGGCCTCTCGACGTTCATTTATCTGGCCGGGGCCGTCATCGCCGGAACGGCCCTCACCTTTGCCAGTTTCGCCTTCCTGGCCTCCCGCACACCGGTTCGGGCGCGGCGGCTGTTCATGGCCTCGAACATTTACCTCATCGTCATGATGACGTTGCTGGTTTTGGCATAGTCTTCACCCGTTTCTTGCTTCTGCAAACCCTTTGCGAATGGCAGGTTTGTCGCATTGACTTGCCGAAACGCCGGACCCTATACTCCCGGCAACTTCACCCCCGGCGCGCGCTGCTTGCCCGTCCACCGCTGCCACCCATCAGGAGGCTCCGATGCCGTTCGAAGAAGTAAAAAAGATCTGGATGAACGGGCTCCTCGTCGACTTCGCCGACGCGAAGATTCACGTCCTGACGCATGCCCTCCACTACGGCTCCGGCCTCTTCGAAGGGATCCGCTGCTACGACACGCGCAACCAGGGTCCGGCCATCTTCCGGCTCGACGATCACATCCGCCGGTTGTACGACAGCTGCCGCATCTATCGGATGGAGATTCCGTACACGCCTGACGAGTTCAAGAAAATCTGCGCCGACGTCGTCGCGGCCAATGATTTCCAGGACTGCTATCTCCGTCCCGTCGTCTATCGCGGCTTTCACTCTCTCGGCGTTTTTCCCGCTGCCTGCCCGGTCGACGTCGTCGTCGCCGCCTGGGTCTGGGGCAAGTACCTCGGCCCTGAGGCGATCGAGCACGGTGTCGATGTTCGCGTCTCGTCATGGAACCGCATGGCCCCGAACACCTTCCCGGCCCTGGCAAAGGCGACGGGCAACTACATGAACTCGATCCTCATCCGCCAGGAAGCCGCGGCGGACGGCTACGCGGAAGGGATCGCGCTCGACGTCAACGGTTACGTGAGCGAAGGTTCCGGCGAGAACGTCTTCGTCGTCCGCGACGGAAAGATCCTGACGCCGCCTCTCGGCGCCTCGATTCTCGCCGGCATCACCCGCGCGAGTATCATCGAGATTGCCCGTGATCTCGGATTCGAAGTCGTCGAATCGCTCATTCCGCGCGAGCTGCTGTACGTCGCCGATGAAGTCTTTTTCACGGGTACCGCCGCCGAGGTGACACCGATTCGCAGCATCGACCGCGTCCCGGTCGGCAACGGCCGCCGCGGGCCGGTCACGGAGCGGATACAGAAAGAGTTCTTCGACTACATCGCCGGAGTCATCCCCGATCGCTATGACTGGTTCACGCCGGTTTATGCCGAGCGGGCCGCGACAGTGCGGAAGCCTGCGCTCGTGGCCGGGTGAATCCGGGACGTCCGATCCCTTCTGATGCTCACGCCGATTGCGCGTGGTCTCGCGCTGTTCCTTGGCGGATTCACTCTGCTGAATCTCGCTGGAGATCTCCGTTTCCGCCCTGGGGCAAACATCTGGTGGATCGACTTTCCACTCCTTCCGGCGAGGGTAGTCAAGTTCTACTCGCCCTGATCGCCGTGCTGCTCATCGCATACTACTTGCGCCGTTTGCGCTGATCCTCAATCACGCCTCTCTGCTTCAGAGACGTGAACCCGTTGGTTCCGGCGATCACGTGATCGATCAGTTGAATGTCGATCAGCCGTAGCGAGTCGCACATTCGCCTGGTGTACTTCAGGTCTTCTTCCGATGGCGATGGATCGCCGGAGGGATGGTTGTGGTACAGGACGACACCGGTGGCGTTGGCGTCGAGGGCAAGGCGAACGACGTCGCGCGTGGAGACGAAAGCCTTGAAGGCCGTCCCGACGTAGATTTCCCGCTCCCGCAGGATGCGGCGACGGGAATCGAGAAACAGCGCGCCGAGATGCTCCTGCCGCAACGACCTGCTGCGGGCGATGAATCCGCGCCCGAAGACATCGGCATCGAAGTGCGGCGGGTCGCCGGGTACATGCTTGGCGACGCGGCGGGCGATCTCGAACGAGGAAATGATGCGGGTCGCCTTCGCCATCCCGATGCCGTTGCGCTTGGCAAGCTGCTCGGCATCGCTTCGAGCCAGCGAGCTGAAGCCGTCGTGCAGCAGTTCGCGTGCGAGCTCGATGGCATTCTTCCCTGGTACGCCTGAGCCAAGGAGAATGGCCAAAAGCTCCGCGTCGGAAAGGCTCTGCGCTCCGTGTGTGAGCATCCGCTCGCGGGGACGCTCGTCGATCGGCATGTCGGCAATCAATTCGTGCATGCGAAGAGGTTAGATCGCATGACACGTATGAGGCCCAAATTCTACGGAATCGGGGGATACACGTCTTCCCGAGGGCACAAAAACGTGTGCAACCGGCTACGGCCTGTAGAACCTATGTCGTCGGGACGTACTGCTCGTTGATCTGGATGAAGGCGTCTTTGCGCAGCCGTTCGATGTAAGCCTTGTAATCGCGCTGCCAGGCGTCCTCGCTGGCATCTTTGCGGAGGCGGTCTTTGACCGACTCGAACGCCGGAACTTCGGAGGGGAGGCGCGACTCGACCTTCAGGATGTGCCAGCCGGACTTCGACTCGATCGGGCCGAGAACCGTGCCGGCGGTAGCGTTGAAGACAGCCTTGTCGAGGTCGGGGAGGAGCTCGCCCCGGGTGACTTCACCCAGGTCGCCGCCCTTCTCTTTCGTGCCGGAGTCGGAGGAGGTCATTGCCAGCTTGGCGAAATCGCCGGTGCGGGCCTGGGCGGCGAGGTCGTTGGCGCGCTGGCGCGCGGCTTCGACCTTCGTCGGATTGTCGGGCTTGATCACGATGATCTCGCGCAGGCGGGCGCGTTCGGGAAGGCGGAAGCGCTCTTTTTCGCGGGCATAGCGCTCGCGCAGCTCGTTGTCGGCCAGATCCTCGCGCTGACGCAGCTCGCGGCCGAACACTTTGTTCATCAGGATCGTGTCACGGAGGCGCGCTTCCATGTCGGCCCGGGACATGCCCGACTTGCGGAGCGATTCGTCGAAGTCCGCATCGCTCTTGATGCCGTACTGCTCCTTGAGGCGCGCCATCGCCTCTTTGATCTCGTCGGCGCTGACCGACAGGGCGAGGCGATCGGCGCGGTCTTTGATGAGCATCTCGGCGATCAAGTCGTTCGTGAGGCTCTTGCGCATCTCCTCTTTCTTCGAGGCGATGTCAGCCGGCAAGGTGTTGGTTTGCTCGATTTCGGTGAAGCCGTCTTTGAGCCGCTTCGCGTACTGCGTGCGCGTGACGACTCGGTCGCCGACGCGGATGACGATCGCTTCCACGAGCTGGGCGGCGGTGAGGGTGGCCGCCGAGGCGGTAAGGGCGAGTGCGAGAATCGTTTTCTTCATGCGTGTCTTCTTTGACGAGGAAGTAGGGGTCCCGGTTGCTTTACGGACGGACAACGACAGTTTCAGGGCGGTTTATTCGTTCTCGGACTTCGGGAAGCCGCCCGTGTACTTGAAGGGGAGGCGTTTGGTCAGGACGGCGATCGGGAGCTCGGCGCGGGCGCGGCCGACGAGCTGAGCCATGCGCTCGCGGATGGCGTCGTCCTTCAGCCGTTCCCGGATGACTGGCGAGGCGGTCTGCAGGTCGATCACACCGGGAGGGCGCCGGTCCTGAATCTTGAAGATGTGAAAGCTGGCATCGGTGCGGATGATGCCGCTGATGCTGCCCGGCTTGAGGGCGAAGATCTCGTCCTCGAACATCTTCGGCAACTCGCCCCGGCTGACGTAGCCGATCTCGCCCCCCTTCTTCGCGTTCGGCGCGAGGGAGTACTGGCTGGACAGCTCCTCGAAGGACGCGCCGGCGTGCAGCTTCTGGGCGATCTCGTTGGCGACCCCCTCGTCATGCACCAGGATCTGTTTGACATGCAGCTCTTCGCCGCTTCGGAACTCGTTCGGATGCTGCTCGTAGTAGGCGCGGATATCCGTGTCGGCCGGCATGGCGATGTTCTCTGAAAGGTCGCCGATCAGCTTCTGGCGGCGCATCTCGTCCCGCTTCTCGATGACGGTGGCGCCGGCATCGTTGCGCACCGCGGAGGCGATCTTTTCCGCCGGGATCTCCACGCCATGAGCGGCCGCGTACTCGGAGAGGATTACCTCCTCGAGGTACTGGTCGGTCATGGCGCTGGCCACCTCGGGGCCCATCTGGGCGAGCTCGGTGCCGGTATTGCGGTCGAGGTAGCGCTTGAAATCGCCGAGCGTGACCATCCGATCGCCAACACGGGCGATGACGTCGGGGGGGACCGACGGTTTGCGATGGCAGGATGCTACCGCGAGAAGCGCGATAGCGAGGGCGACGAGGCGGCGCACGGGGCGGGCGAAGTGTAGCCGATTCGCGTTTGCGCCGCGACCGGGTAGCCATCAGAATGGCAGCTTCTGGAGGTAGCCGCCATCATGAAGAAAACAGCCCTCGTTCTCGCCCTCTTCGCACTCTCGCTTCCGATCTATGGCCGCAATCTGTCGCGCCTTTCGCGGATGAAGGCCGTCAACGCGGCATCGTTGACGGTTACGCCGGTCGATCCCGGCCTGCCGGCGCGCCTGCTCGGGCAACTGAAGGCACGCCGCCCGGCGGTGCACAACGGCGTGCGTGCGGCCGCTGTCGCGGATACCGTTTCCGCCCGCGCCCTGGTCTTCCCGGCGGCCGGCAGCCTGGCCGGCGGAGGCGGCTCGCTCTTCTTCCGCTCCGACGTCACCCTCGTCAACTATCGCGCCACGCCGCAGC
>JADGNY010000159.1 GCA_017883235.1 Thermoanaerobaculia bacterium
GCGCGAGCTGCACGGGCTGGCCTACGCGCACCGCGAGCGCCTCGGCGCGTCGATCGCCGGGTTCGCCGAGGCCGTGAACTGGCCGTTTCCGGAAGAGACGCCGCAGGGTTAGCCGGGCCGGCACGCACTTCCCGAACGGCCAACAGGCTGCGGTGTCACGCCAGCGATGAGATGATCTTGAACGGCCAAAAGTGGTAAGTCGGCGGACTCCAGGAGGCCACTAGTCCACTCCACGAATCAACTAGTGGACTCCACAAGCTCACCAGTGGCCTCCACGAGGTCACCTAGTGGCCTCCAGAGGTCACCTAGTGGCCTCCACGAGGTCACCTAGTGGACTCCAGAGGTCACCTAGTGGACTCCACGAGTCCACCTAGTGGACTCCAGAGGTCACCTAGTGGCCTCCACGAGGTCACCTAGTGGCCTCCACGAAGGTCACCTAGTGGCCTCCACGAGGTCACCTAGTGGACTCCAGAGGTCACCTAGTGGCCTCCAGAGGTCACCTAGTGGACTCCAGAGGTCACCTAGTGGACTCCACGAGTTCACTAGTGGACTCTAAACATCACTATGTGGCATCCACGAGTCCACTAGTGGACTCTAAAACATCACTATGTGGCCTCTACGAGTCCACTAGTCGACTCTAAAACATCACTAGTGGCCTCCACGAGTCCACTAGTCGACTCCGCGAGTCCAGTAGTGGACTCCAGGAGCGCGCCGCATCTGCCGGAATTGGTGGTCAGCCAGCCCGTATCTCTCACGTCTGAGGTCGTGTCGACCTGGCATCCCCGCCTGTCATCCCACAGAGGCCCTTAACTTCGTGCGCCGGAGCGCTGCCGTCTCGGCGGCTGGCCCGCCGGACGATACGTAGGTCGGACTCTCCAGCCCGACCGGAGCTTGGGAGAGCGGTAATTGATAACCGCCTGTAGTTCAGAACCGCGCAAGCTCCGGTCGGACTAGAGAGTCCGACCTACGTCTTGTCCGCCGCCGAGCCAGCCGGCGGGCACTGTTGTCAGTGCCGCAGCCGACGCGAAGTGGGTCTGCGAACTTGCAATCTCGAGTCGTGGCGAGATCCCGCACAGACAAGAGTGTCTGTGCCACATCGGCCCTGCTCATCTGCCCATCCTGCGTTTACAATCCCCGCCATGCCGATCGGAATCAGAACGGAAGGGTTGCGGAAGGTCTACCCGGCCGCGCAGCAGAGAGGCGACGTCGTGGCCCTCGACGGACTGACTCTGGAGGTGCAGCCGGGCGAGATCTTCGGCCTCCTCGGGCCGAACGGCGCGGGCAAGTCCACCACCGTCGGCATCGTCACCACCCGCGTCCAGCCGACGGCGGGGCGTGCCTGGGTCGGGGACCTCGACGTCTGGAAGAACAGCAAGGCCGTCAAGCGGCTGATCGGCGTCGTGCCGCAGCGTCCCAATCTCGACTTCGCCCTCACCGCGCGGGAGATCCTCACCTTTCACGGCGCCTACTTCGGCCTCTCCTCCGAGGAACGGAGGAAACGGGCCGACTCGCTTCTCGAACAGTTCAAGCTCACCGACCGCGCAAATCAGAAGCCGCTCGGATTTTCCGGCGGGATGATGCAACGCCTCTCCATCGCCCGGGCCATGATGCACGACCCCGACGTCCTGTTTCTCGACGAGCCGAGCGCGGGACTCGATCCCCAGACGCGGCTCCTCCTCAGCGAGATGATCCGAGGGTACAACGCCCGCGGCAAGACCATCCTGCTGACCACGCACAACATGGAGGAGGCCGACACCCTCTGCCATCGCGTGGCCATCGTCGATCACGGCAAGGTCATCGCTCTCGGTACGCCCGAGGAGCTGAAGCAGTCCATTCCCGGCGGCTACCTCGTGCGCCTGCAGGTCGGTAGCAAGCCGGCCGGCCTCGCCGACGCCGTGCGGCGGCTCGAGGGAGTGTCCGAAGTCCGCGAGTCGGGGGAAGGGCAGCTCGACGTCTATGCCGACCACGGCGGCTCGCTCGTCCCGGACGTCGTCGCCGCCGCCGCGGCCGCGGGGGCTGCCATCCACGACCTGCACATTTCCGAGCCCAGCCTCGAGAACCTCTTTCTGCACCACACCGGACGGAGTCTGCGCGAATGAACGTGACCACCTTTCTGGCCATGCTGGCGCGCGACGCACACGTGGCCCGGCGCAACTCCGTGCAACTGGCCTTTCAGACCCTGCTGCAGCCGATGATGTTCGTCTTCGTCTTCGGCAGGGTGATGACCTCCAGCGGCCTGATGTCGGCGGAGTACAAGGCCTTGCTCCTTCCCGGCATCATCGCCCTGAGCATGATCATGACCGGCACCTGGGCGGTGACGATGCCGCTGATCGCCGAGCTGCAGTTCACCAAGGAGATCGAGGACCGGCTGCTCGCCCCCATGGATCTGGAATGGCTGGCCGTGGAGAAGGTCGTCGCGGGAATGATCCAGGCCCTCGTCTCCGGCCTGGTGGTGATTCCCCTCGGCTGGCTGGTGATGGGGGGCGTCAATATGAAGGGCGCCAATCTCGGACTCTTCATCCTCACCGCCCTGCTCGTGGCCGCTCTCTCGTCAACCCTCGGCCTGGTCCTCGGCTGCTCGGTCGGCCAGCAGCAGGTCGGCCTGATGTTCAGCATGGTCATGGCCCCGATGATCTTCTTCGGCTGCACGTATTACCCATGGACTGCCCTGGCCAAGTTCCCCATCCTCAAGCGCGTCGTGCTCATCAATCCGCTTGTGTACGCCAGCGAGGGCTTCCGCAGCGCCCTCGTGCCACAGTCGCCTCATCTCCCCCAGGCGGTCATTCTGGCCGCACTGTTTGCGTTCGACACGGCTCTCCTCTTCTTCGGCCTTCGCCAGTTCCGGCGCAAGGCGCTGAGTTGAGGCGCCGATTGGGGTATTGGGACATCTTTGTACTCACGTGAACCTCGTCCCGAGATTCAAAACTCTCTAATCGAGAGCCCTTCTCCCCCCGCAAAAAAACCGCGGGGGGAGAAGGACTCTCGACGAAAGGGCGTGGCGAGAAGCGAAGCAATACTGTGGCCGGTCTTGCCTATCGAACTGCGATCTGGCAGCTCATTTTTCAAGTTTCTTCAAGATCTCCAGCATTACGTTGTTTTGATTCTCCAGATGCAGAAGGATCGTTTCGATTTCCCGCTCTGCTTTCGTGTTGACCTCAAAGTCCGCTTCCGCTCTCGCTTCCGCATGCCTGGCCTGCAGGTTTTGACCGATCATAATCAACGGCATGAGGAAGATCTGGATCATATTGGAAATGAACAACCACAGAACAAATGCCGGATAAGGATCAAAGCGCAGGTTCTGTGGAGCAAACATATTCCAGGACAACCACACTACAGTCCAGCCAAAGACAATCAAAAAGAAACCCATGGTACCGACGTGGTCGGTAATCCACACGGCCAGCCTTTCAAGACCGCTCAAGCGCGGGCTAAACTCGCGGTTAACGTTGCGAACCGGCTTCCTGAGTTTCTTGAGCTCGTCTAAAGATTTTGGGTGTTGTACGTTTTCCATAACTTTCTCCACAACCTCTTGCCAGCTTGAAGCTGCTACGACGGTTTTACCAGGCACGGCGGTTTCTGACAACCCGACTTGACGTCTCCGGCAGACATTCTACGCTGAAGAACGCTGAAGGCATGCTCCCGAAGCCTTCCGAGCCCTCCCGAAGCGCGGAAGAGCCACCCATCAGCTCACCCGCCCCGGCGTCCGTGTTCTTGCCAGACTGGAGGCGCCGATGAATCACATCAGCCTCGGCGCCGGACTGTTTCGGGTGCTATTCTCCCGGTGCGCGGAGGAATCGGGAGGTGGAATGACGGTATCGGTCACGATCACGAGCGAACGGCAGGGGTTCTTCGCCTATCGGGCCTTTTCTCGGGAGCTCGTGGAACGGCTGGCGTCGGAATTCAAACTGGCCCAACCCTTTTCGCATCTCGTCTTCGAGAACTTTCTCAACCTGACGCCGGATCAGATGGCGGACGTTTACCCGGCACCGGAGTCGCCTGACTGGAACAAGCGCCGTGATTTTTACCAGTCCGGCAAGATGTATTGCCGCGACACCGACATCCTTCCGCCACTGATCTCATCCATGCTCTATGAGCTTACTGCTCCCCCCTTTCTCCGATTCCTGGAGTCGGTGAGCGGGATCGCCGGGCTGATTCCCGATCCCTACTATGAAGGGGGCGGACTTCATTGCAGTGCGCCGGGTGGCGTGCTCATGCCCCATACGGACGCTCACTACTATGAAAGGCTGCGGCTCTATCGGCGCATCAACGTGTTGCTCTACCTGAACCCGGAATGGGAAGAGAGTTTCGGGGGATGCCTGGAGCTTTGGGAAAAAGGGGCGAAGCAGCCGGCAAGACTGGTGATCCCCAAATGGGGCACGTGCGTGATCTTCCGCACCGACGACCGCTCCGTGCACGGCTTTTCCACTCCCGTCGCCGCCGGCCATTGGCGCCGTTCGCTCGCGCTCTACTATTACAGCAGCCACGACACGGTTCGCTTCAGTGGCGATCCCTACATCTACTGGCAGCGGCACGGAAAGCACACCGGCATGAACAAGCTGCGTGTTCGCTGCTATCAACTCCTGACGCGTGCGGCGCACCGCCTCTCCACCCTCGCGCATCGTGCCAATCCAAACAAGGAGCCACGGCGCAGCGACGGTAGTGGTTAGTGGTTCTCGGCCTGCCAGCCGCTCCCTGGCCTCTCGATCAACGGCACGCCGAAACGCGCAGCCCCAGCGGCGGAAGATCGGAGGGCGCCGCCTCACTGCTCAACGTGACTCGATCACGCGATCGCCACCGAAGAAGTGTTATTATGTGGTGGTCCTCCCGAAAAACAGGTCAACATCCGAGGTGACATGCGAAGGTTCACGATTGTTCTGGTACTGCTTCTCTCTTCCCTGCGGCTGGCCGCGAATGAGCCCTATCTCGTCAAGGACATCGACCAGAACCTCTCGTACTCGAGCTCCTTTCCGGATCACTTCGCCACCCTCGGCAGTCTGGCCATATTTTCGACAACCGATTTCTACAGCAACGAGGCGGCTCTCTATCGTACGGATGGGAGCGACTCGGGGACGTTTCTTCTCGCTCCGACCGGGTTCGGCAAGGTCATCTGGAACAATCGGGTCTGGTTCATTGAGACGACCGATGGCATGCCACCGATCTACTCAGCAGCGAGCTCGCTCTGGTCCAGCGACGGTACTGTCGCGGGGACCTCGTCCGCGGGTATCGCTCTGCCAGTGACCCTTCTCATCCCCGGACCGCATCATCTTTATTTCCTATCGAATGGCAAGCTCTGGAGGACGAATGGAAGCCCCGGAAACGCGGAGCAGGTCAGCGACATCTCCTTCGTTCTCGCCACGAACCAGGGCTTCGGAAACGATGCGCCTTTCAGCGCCATGGTCGGTGAGACTGTCTTCTTCGCCGCGAGCGCCAACGGGGGCCCATTTCAGATGTGGCGCACCGACTCGAGCGGTACATTCGCCCTGACCACACCTGCATCCGTTGATTACAACACGGAGCCAGTGGCGGTGGGCAATCACCTCTACTTTTTTAGCGGAGGCGGTTTGTGGCGCAGCGATGGCACGTCGGCCGGAACCACTCGTATCCAGTCGGCAACGACAATCAGCACGGTATACGGGACCACGTTTCTCACCTCGGGCTCGTTCGTCTATTTCGTCGGCGACGACGGTAGCGGCGCCAAGCTTTGGCGCACGGACGGGTCGCAGGCTGGAACCGTGGTCATTTCAATCTCTCTGCCTGGCGTAAGCTCGACCTTCGACGCCCAACCCGCGGCCCGGCTCAACAATGGGATGATGGTTTTTCTTGGACCGTCTCTTCCGGGGAGTGGCAATTCCAAAGTCGGCATCTGGTCCTTTGACGGGACAAATACGACCTTCCTCGCCAACGCGCCCACGGGGAACATGAGCAGGCGGGCCACGGTGGCAGGTTCGTATATGGTGTTCGGCACAGGCGGCGAGCTTTGGCGGAGCGACGGCACCATCGGCGGCACATTCAGTCTCGGAGTCATGAACGGATCGGACGGCTATCACAACTGGCCCATGACGGCCGTTGGGTCGACCGTTTTGTTCGGAGGGTCCGGAGACAACCACGGCTTCGAGTTGTGGAAGACCGATGGGCAGTCGTCCATGTTTGTCAAAGACATCGTGGCCACCAGCTACGGATCGGCGCCCCGGCGCCTGACGCCCTTCAGAAATGGAGTGCTTTTCACGGCAAGCGAAAACTACGCGTTGAACAACGGAAGTCCCACGCGCGATCTCTGGTTCAGCGACGGAACCGAGGCGGGAACACGCAAAGTGGCAGCGGGTATTTCGGGATTCGATCAGAGGGTGCGGTGCGGAGATCGCGTTTTCTTTTCGAATTTCACGGCAGAAGCGGGCTATGAGCCCTGGGTAACGGACGGCACCTCGGCCGGGACACGACTGCTGCTCGATGTCGTTCCTGGCACGGACGGCAGGTACGCACTGAGCTCCTATCCCCAGTCGTTCACATGCGTCGACGATGTCATGTTTTTTGTCGCCTCGAAAACGACGCCTACCGTCGACTACTCGCTATGGCGCAGTGATGGCACATCGGAAGGCACGCTCAAGATCGCTTCGGTGATAAAGGGAGACTATTCTCAGGTCTCACCTCTTTATTTACTGAATCACAAGATCTATTTCAACACTTCCGGACCCGCAGGAACGCAGTTGTGGGTCTCGGACGGTTCCCCGGCCGGAACTTCGATTGTGAACGCACCGTCAGCGTCGTTGGTGTTTGTTGCCGGTAGTTACCTGTACCTCACCCAACAGATCGATGCCTATTCAACGAGTCTCTGGCGGTCCGACGGCACTGCCAGTGGGACAACTCCGTTTCTCACCGACGCCGCCTTCATTCCTCACGCCGAGTTCAAAGGCCGTCTCGTTTTTGAGTGGCGGCATGCATACACGACGAACGGCCTCTGTACGACAGACGGCATAGCTGCCGGTATCGTCTGCTTCGATCCCGGCCCGACGAGCACAGGCTGGTGGACGTTCGCGGTCCGCCAGCTGAACGGCTTGCTCTACTACAACTTCCCGAACCTCCAGCAGTCCGACGGGGTCACCAATACCGATACGGGAGTGCGTGAAGTCGATACATTTCTCGCCAATGCCGGCGGCCGGCTCTATGTCACCGGGAGCACGTACGGTTCTGGTTACACCTGGTTGATGGAAAGCGACGGAACGTTGGCCGGTACGCGAACGTTTCCTTCGCTGCAGCCGTCGGAGGCAGTGGCCAGTGGCGGCCGTCTGTTCATCGCCGCTGGTGAGCTCTATGCCCTCGATCTCCCGGTGACGCCCCTATCCTTCACGCCGCAACGCGTTGACCTGCCCGGCGGACAGACGATCACGATCACCGGACGTGGATTCACTTCCCCCGCTTCAATCACTGTCGGCGGGACAGCGGCTCAGGTGACCAGCGTGACGCCAACCTCGATCACATTCACGGCGCCGAGTCATATCGCCGGCTCGTACGAAATCGAGCTCACCCTTGGCGATCAGCGCACGATGACGCTGGACACGCCTCTTGCCTACGGTTGTGCAGCGCCCACGGCGATCCCCGGCCCGGCGCCCGTTGCCGTCTGTCCGATGATCCCCGTGCAGCTATCTGCAAGCGGTGGTGCGCACTGCTCCTGGTCTCCAGCGACGGGTCTAGACGATTCCACGAGTTGTACACCCCGGGCCACAATCAGCACGACCACCTCCTATACCGTCGTGGTTGTCAGTGCGGATGGCTGTCCGTCGACCAACAATCCCACGGTGACGGTGTCCGTCCTGCCTTCGCCGGACGTGACCATCACCAGCCAGCCGCAATCGGTCGCGGTGCCGGCGGGGACGGGAGTGACACTCTCCGTCGTCGCCACCGGGACGTCGCTGACCTATCAGTGGTACGTCGGAACGACGGGCGACACGACAACTCCCATCGGCGGTGCCACGGGTGCTTCGGTCAACGTTACGCCGTCGGGGACGGCGACGTATTGGGTGCGCGTGAGTTCCTGCGGCAACGCGGACAGCGCGACGGCGACGGTCACCGTGACGCCGATCGCGGGCGCAAGTTTCTACCTCCTCACTCCCTGCCGCATTCTCGACACGCGTGGCGGTTCGCCGGTTCCCGCCAACGGCATCAAGAATCTCGTCCTGACCGGGAAGTGCGGCATCGCCTCCGGCGCAACCGCGGCCGCGGTCAATGTCACGGTGGTCAGCCCTGCCGTTGGGGGACTGGTGACTCTCTACCCGGGGCCGGCGAATACCGTGAAACCGCTGGTCAGCTCGATCAACTACGCCGCCGGCCGTACGCTCGCCAACAACGCGCGAATCACGATCGGTGTCGACGGATCGATCAATATCTTCAACGCCGCCGGCACACCTCTCAACTTTCTCATCGATGTCGCGGGGTACTTCAAATGAATATGCGCACCATCTCGAGGTCTGTTCTTCTGACGATCGTTGGCCTGACGGGAGCCGTTTCCGCGGCTGCCCAGACCGGTCCGTATCAGTTCTTCGCGGTCCCGCCGTGCCGCATCGTCGATACGCGCAATCCGAATTCGACCAACGGGGGACCGATCGTCGGCAACAACACACAGCGCGATTTCGCCGTTCGAGGTACCTGCGGCGTCCCGACGTCGGCGAAAGCGGTGTCGCTCAATGTGACCATTACCGGGGCCACGACCTCCAGCTTCCTTACGCTCTGGCCGTCGGGCGGAACACGGCCGGTGGTGTCGTCGATCAACTTCACCCAGAACGACGCGGCGCTTGCGAACGGCGCCATCGTCGGCCTCTCCACGAATGCCGGCGATCTCTCTGTCTACAACTCGGGTGGCAACGTACACGTGATCCTCGATGTGACCGGTTACTTCCAGTAGCTCCACGATGAGTGGTGGCTGCCGAAGCTCGGCGACCCGCCCGTACGGTCCTCGCGGTTCGGAGAGAAGGACGTGCAGCGCTCGCGTCCACGCTCTGCGTCGATCGGTTTGCCGGCGCGGAGACGCCGGTCAAGCGTCACAGTTTTGGACCTGATTGCTCGACCGCCGCCATGCTAGCGTGCGGCGGGATTGGGGTCAGGTCCAAAGTCGAAAGTGCTCGATTCAAGTGGTTGACTCAGCGACACTTGTCTGTGGCACTTTCGACTTTGGACCTGACCCCAAGGGGAGATGGGAATGACGGTCACGATCACGAGCGAACGGCAGGGGTTCTTCGCCTATCGGGACTTTTCTCCGGAGGCCGTGGAACGGCTGGCGTCGGAATTCAAACTGGCCCAACCCTTTTCGCATCTCGTCTTCGAGAACTTTCTCACCCTGACGCCCGATCAGATGGCGGACGTTTACCCCGCACCCGACTCGCCTTACTGGAACAAGCGCCGGGATTTTTACCAATCCGGCAAGATGTACTGCCGCGACACCGACATCCTTCCGCCCCTGATCTCATCCATGCTCTATGAGCTTACGGCTCCCCCCTTTCTCCGATTCCTGGAGTCGGTGAGCGGGATCGCCGGGCTGATTCCCGATCCTTACTATGAAGGGGGCGGACTTCATTGCAGTGCGCCGGGGGGCGTGCTCATGCCTCATACGGACGCTCACTATTATGAAAGGTTGCGGCTCTACCGGCGCATCAACGTGTTGCTCTACCTGAACCCGGAATGGGAAGAGAGTTTCGGGGGCTGCCTGGAGCTCTGGGAGAAAGGGGCGAAGCAGCCGGCCAGACTGGTGACCCCCAAGTGGGGCACATGCGTGATCTTCCGCACCGACGACCGCTCCGTGCACGGCTTTTCCACCCCCGTCACCGCCGGCCATTGGCGCCGTTCGCTCGCCCTCTACTATTACAGCAGTCACGACACGGTACGCTTCAGCGGCGATCCCTACATCTACTGGCAGCAGCACGGAAAGCACACCGGCATGAACAAGCTGCGTGTTCGCTGCTATCAACTCCTGACGCGTGCGGCCCACCGGCTCTCCACCCTCGCGCATCATGCCAATCCAAACAAGGAGCCTCGGGGGAGACCGTAGTGGTTAGTGGTCGGTTATTAGGACGGGCTCGGGTGGGTGGCCTACCCAAGGCTACCCCGAATTTCTCACAGTAACCCGTGAAGCGCCCCCTCATCCGCCTGTCGGCACCTTCTCCCCCGCTAGAAACCGCGGGGGAGAAGGGCTCTCGACGAGATACAGGGTGCCGACGATTCCAGTGAGAGTGTGAGAAATGCGGGCTGGCGGACCTCCCCGGCAAGCGTTCACCGTTTTGCGCCCGATCGCGCGGCCGCCGCCATGCTAGCCTCGTGGCGATGGGCGAGCTCGACTCTCCGGAAACGCCATCGCTGCTGCTGAGGATCGGCCGGCTCCTCTTCGCCCTCTCTGTCGTCGCGTCGGGGATCTACCAACTCGTGACGGGCCGCTGGGTGAACCTCGTGCCTGTGAATCCCACCCGGCTCCCGCCCCCGTGGCTGCTCTACCTGTTCGGCGTGCTCTTCGTTCTCATCGGCGTTGGCTTGCTGGTACGGAGAACGGTTTCGGCCGCTGCCGTCGCGCTCGCGGTGCTCCTGCTGGTGTTGTTCTTCGGGTTTGGCCTGCCCCTGGCGCTGGCGCACGCCTCGACGGGATATGTGTGGGTGGATCCTTTGATGATGCTGGCGCTCCTCGGCGGTGTGAGCCTGGTTGTTGTTCCACGCGAGGGATCTCCGGGCAGTTCCCTCGACCGCGTTTTCGAAACGGCGACGCGCTTCGTGCCGTTGGCGCTCGGCGCATTCCTGGCATACTGCGGCTTGTCTCACTTCCCGTACGCCAAATACGTCGCCAGCCTGATCCCGCCGTGGATTCCGGCGCACATGTTCTGGACTTACTTCGCCGCAATCGCGCTGATCGCCGGAGGGGTGGGCCTCCTCGTGCATGGAACGGGCCGCCTGGCGGCGACGCTCTCGGGAATCATGCTCTTCAGTTGGATCTTCCTCGTGCACATCCCTCTGGCCATCAATACGAAGACCGTCAGCGAGGTCTCACGTAGTTTTCAGGCGCTTTCCGACAGCGCCGTCGCGTTCATGCTGGCCGGCACGGTGGGCAGGTTGAAGAAGGTAACCCCTGGGAGCGCGGGCGTCTCGCCCGCGTTTGATGCTCGGCATCCTGCTGCTTGCAAGCGCGGGCGAGACGCCCGCGCTCCCAGGGAGAGCCGCTAGTTGTTCACTTTCCTCGGCGCTCGCGGTTCGGCCGCCTCGATCTTCGTGCCGCTCACTTGCAGGGTGCCGGCTTCCAGGGTGGCGCTCCGCGTTCCGGCGCGGTTGGAGAGCAGCGTCAGGGCCGGGTCGACGTCCACGCTGACGTTCGCGCCGCTGCTCGTGTCGAGCTCGATCTCCGCGACGATGCCCTGCGTTAGGCCGGCAAACGTGACCAAGTACGAGAGGGTGTTCGCCGCGGGAGGGCTGAGCTCGAACCGCGTCTGGATTCCGTCCGCGTGGTGGATGACGGCGTTGCTCACCGGGTCGCCGCTGAACGTCACGCGCAGCGAGAGCGACTGCGGCGCCGCTGAGCCGGGTGAGGCGGCCACGATCACGGGAATGGTGTAGTGGTGGCCTTTGCGAATCGGTTTGCCGAGGGTAACCGAGCCGGAGATAGGCCCGCCAGCTGATTGCGCCGAGACAGGCGCGGGCACGGACGCCGGGCGTGGACCGTGGAGAAAGAGGTAGTTCACGGTGTAGAAGATGTCGGACGAGTTGATTTTGCCGTCGCCGTTAGCGTCGCCCGACATCATGCCGGCCGAGCCCCTCGGCGCCGGACCGCCGAGGAAGAGATAGTTGACCAGGTAGAAGATGTCGGACGAAGTGATGACGCCGTCGCCATTGGCATCGAACTGCTGTGCGACGTAGGTGAAAAGGCTACCCGACAGGGTTATGTTGTCGGGATTGGTGACGGTGACGGTTGCTGGGCCGGCAGCGTGCGCCGGCGTGGTCGCCGTGATCGTGCTGGCGTTGACGCGGACGACGTTCGTCGCGGCGATGCCGCCGAAGGTGACGGAGACGCCGCTCTGAAATCCGCTGCCGGCGATGGTGACGTTCGTCCCACCGGCGGCGCGACCGATGGAAGGAGTCAGGCTGGTGATGCCGGGAAAGATGACGATGCTCGCTGATTTCGTGTCGCTGCAGCCTGTGGACGCGACGACCGTGATGTTGAGGAGGGTCGCCCCGGAGCTGCCGGCGGTGTAGCCGAGCGAGCGCGTTCCGGTGCCGGAGGTGATCGTGCCGTTGGTGATGGTCCAGGCATACGTCGCACCCGCGCCGGCATCGCCGACAAAAGCGAAATTCGACCCGCCGGCGGAAATGGACGTCGCGGCGTTGATGGTGGCGTTGGGCTTCGGGTTGACGGTCACGTTGGTTGCCGTCGAGGCCGCACTGGCGCAGCCGTTCGTGATCACGACGACCGTATAGCTGCCGGATGCGGTGGCGTTGTAGGTGGTGTTCGTCGCGCCGATGATCGCCGAGCCGTTCAGGCGCCACTGGTTGCCGGTGGCGCTGCTCGAGGTGAGGGTGACGCTGCCGCCGGCGCAAAACGTCGTCGGGCCGTTCGCGGAGATCGTCGGCGTTGCGGGCGCGTTGATGGCGACGTTCGTCGTGCCCGCGGGGGAGGTGCAGCCGTTGACCGTGACGGTGACCGAGTATGTGCCGGCGTTGGCGGCCGTGGCGTTCACGCGCGTCGGGTTTTGCAGCGAGGCGGTGAAGCCGTTCGGGCCGGTCCAGGCGTAGGCCGCGCCGCTGACGGGTGGTGTCGAGAGCAGGATCGTCGCGCCGGGGCAGTACGGACCGCCGTTCGACGCCGCCGGAGTCGACGGTATGGAATGGACGACGACGCTCGTCGTGCCC
>JADGNY010000232.1 GCA_017883235.1 Thermoanaerobaculia bacterium
GTGGCGGGAATCGCGCGCGATGCGGCCGTGGCCAGACCCACGGTCAACGGCTACTTCGACATCCTGGTGGACACGCTGATCGGTACCTGGCTACCGGCCTGGCGGCCGCGCGCCAAGGTGAAGGAGATCGCCCACCCCAAGTTCTTCTTCTTCGATCCCGGCGTGGCGCGCGCCGTGGCGAATCGCCTGCGCGAGCCCCTGGAATGCGCCGAAGCGGGCCATCTATTCGAAACCTACGTTTTGCATGAGATGCGAGCCTGGATGAATCGGGCCGGATCCGGCGGCGATCTCGCCTACTGGCGCACGCCTTCGGGGACCGAGGTCGACTTCGTCTGGACCCGTGCGCGCCGGTCGGTGGGTATCGAGGTCAAGAGCAGCACCCGGTGGAGACCGGAGTTCTCGCGCGCACTCTCGGAGCTTCTCGACGAGGGCGCTCTCAGTGGAGCGTTTGGCGTCTATCTTGGCGAGCACGAGATCAAGGATCACTCCCTGGAAGCTTTCGAACGCCAGCTGGCCGAAAGCGTTGAACGGCTGGGGCGATATCTATCGCTCTATCAGATCCACTCGGTGACCGCCGAGAGTAAGACACTGGAGGACGACGCGCTCATCGATGCGATTGCGCGATTACGGACCCGAGGCATCAGGGCCGGACTGAGTGTCAGCGGGGCGGGGCAGGACGTCGCCATTCGACGGTCTCTCGAAGTGCGTCGCGATGGCGAACGGGTATTCGATTCAGTGCAGGCGACCTGGAACCTTCTCGAGCGGGGCGCCGAGTCAGCGCTCCGGGACGCGCACGCCGCGGGGATGAAGGTCGTCGTGAAGGAGTCTCTGGCCAACGGTCGGTTGACCCAGGAAAATCGAGACGGCGGCCCGTTCTCTTCGCCTATCGAGCGAATCGGTGAATTGGCCGAGAGTCGGGGCACAACCATAGAGACGCTTGCGCTCGGCGCGGCGCTCGCGCGTCCATGGGCCGATGTTGTATTGACCGGGGCAGCGACGGTGGGGCAGGTCCAGTCGAATGTCCGCGCGGGCGAGTTTGGCTTCGATAATCAGCTGGAGGAGCAGCTTCGTTCAGTCGGCATCAGGTCAGAGGAATACTGGCGGGCCCGTAGCTCGTTTAGATGGAACTGACGTCGCAATCAATAACCGCGCTTTGAAGGCATTGCATTCACCGTGATTCCGCTACATCGAAATGCTGTTCGGTGTCGGAACCGAGCAGGCAAAAGATCTAACAGATGGAGACTCAAAATGAGAAAGATCAGGATCTTCGAACACATCTCGCTGGACGGCGTGATCGAACACGGCGAAGACTACGCGCATGGCGAATGGACGGCACCGTATCGAAGCCCGGCTGGGCTGGCGGCCGTCATCGAGGCACACGGCACGGGCTTTGATCTGCTGCTTGGCCGACGCACCTACGATATCTGGGCCGGCTTCTGGCCGAAGGCCGGGAACAGTCCGATGGCGGACGCTCTGAACGCCGCGACGAAATACGTCGCGACCCACAGGCCGGACAGCCTCGGATGGGGTCCGGTCGGGGACCTGGGCGCGGACATCATGGAGGGCGTTCGCGGCGTCAAGTCAAAGGACGGCCCTGACCTGATCGTCTGGGGAAGTTCGACGCTGACGTCCGTGCTGCTCGAGCAGGGACTGGTCGACGAGGTTCTACTGATCGTCTACCCGGTCTTGCTGGGCCGGGGCAAACGCTTCTTTTCGGACAGTGCTGACCCGCGCGAACTCGCTCTCGTCAGCACGAAGGCCACGTCCTCGGGCGTGCTCATGAACACTTATCGACACGTTGGATCGCTGCGAACCGAATCTCTCGCCGACGCAAGCGGCTGAGCGGGCGCGACGTAGTCGTGGATCTCAGAGCGCCCGGATAATTCCCCACACCTCGAGCTCGATTGCATCGAGTGGTATGCCCATCGAGGCGATCGCAGTTGCGCCCGGACAAACGCTCGCACTATCGGTGAATCCAACGACCACGCGATTGTGCAGGAGCGATGTGCCGGTACCAGTCCAGCCAGGGATGCGCTTGCTGGGCTGGGTCACCAAGTGCTCGATGGCAATCAGCTCTGAGAGACTGTAACGTCCCGGAATGATTTTGATTCGCGGTCCCATGGCGATAAGACGCCGGACGAATTCTTCCGGGCGTTGGGAATAGGTATCGTAAAAAATCCTTCGAACCTCCTCGGGTGATGCGGACGAGGGCAGTTTCATGTAGACGTTGAAGGTATCGGCTGCGAGAAACCAACCGCCGAACCCGGGCAGCTTCGACTCAATGCGAAGCATGATATCCTGCTCACCGCGATCGTAAACTCCGGTCAGCGCCTTTGCGATGACTGCCGGCGCGGCAGCGAGAGCACTTGGCCCGGTAGTGACAATGCCTGAGCAGACCATCGGTGGTCGCGGCGGAGGAGCCGGTGGACTTCTGTAGTGATGGTGACACGCGTCCAATGAACCGACGATCGCCAGAGCCAGAATGATTGCGTTTCCAGAAGACATGCCGCCCACGTCTTCAGACCAGCCCGACGCAACGCCGCCAGTGCTCGAGGATCAGCACCATACTGAGCGTATCAAGCTCGCAGTATCGCTGTAGCAAGCCGGCCCACATGTCCTTCTTCTCGGGATCGTTCTTGTCCGCGCCGTACATCATCTCCTGGTACGCGCGCATCGCGCCAGTACCCTCGTGGACGTCCTGTAACACGCCACTGATTTCGACTGGCGGCAGGGAAGCGTAAGGATCGCGCGTCTCATCGGCCGGCATGCCCGTCCACGCCTCGAACTGCGTGCGCATTGCAGCATCGGACTTCCACAGCGCGTCGAGAACCACTTTGATGGATGTGCGTCCGCGCATCCCGGGATTGTAGTAGTCGTACTTCGCCCAGTCGTGCAGATCGACGATGCGATTGTCGACGACATCCGTCATCCAGGCAACGAGCTCCGGGACGTCGTGACCGAACCGGGCGAGCTCGGGGATGATCTGCTTGAGCGTTGCCCCTTCGAAGGGGGACCATGTGAGCACTGGCCCACTGTCGCCGATCGCCTCGCGCAACGACTCGGCGAACAACCTGTTGGGCCACACTTCCGTCTTGTTCAACCACTCGGTGTGTGTCGGTTCCTGTCCGTGCGATACGACCGTGTGACAACTCCACTGGAACGCAACCAGGCCGTACGCATGCATTCCCTTATGGTAGGGCAAGGCGAGGCGCGATGTCTCGAAGTCGATGAAGTGCATGGGTGGGAGGACCGCTTCGATGTGTTCACGTAAATCGGTAGAAATGAAAACTTCGCCGCGCCTGGTGAATTCGATTTGCCGGAGCTGTCGCTCCGCGGTGGCGCCAACGGTCCCGTCCTTCATTACGAGGCAATCTTCGGGGATCTCGAAGAGCGACGCTTTCTGCTGGCCGACCATCCAGTCCGCCAGCGAGGAGCGGTCAAGTGCTTTAGCCGTGCCGATCGAAAAGAGCTCGAGCATGTGCGGCTTCGGCTCGGCCAGCACTCCCCAACATTCGGCAAAGCCGTTTTTGGGAGCCGCTTCATCGACGCGAAACTCACATTTCCAACACTTGGACCCACGCTGGATCTCGACGGAGTGAACGGATAGCGGTTCATCCAGGCGCGACTCGAACTTCGCCGCGGCTGCAGCGACGTCGTCGCGGAGCATAGCGACCTCCGCCGAGACATCCACCTCGGTGACGAGGTCGAGATTTGCCAGTTGTTCAGGTGACCCGATGTAGCGAGCGGTGACCAGGCGGGTGGCGCCGTCAG
>JADGNY010000233.1 GCA_017883235.1 Thermoanaerobaculia bacterium
GTCTGCGGAGATGCTCTGGTGGCTCTCGCCAACGAGCGCGGCGGCGAGGACAACATCACCGTTGTCATCGTCCGCGTCTCCTGACCTGGGGAGGTCCAAAGAATACCGTCAGTGTTGCTTCGCGGTCCTCGAATGCACGAGTAGGCGACCGTCTCGTCACAAATGTAAGCTAGTCACGTGAGCCGCGAGGAGAAGACCTATGAAGCACTCAAATGAATCGAAGCACGCCGGACAGGCCCGGGGGTCGTCAATCCTGGCGGCGCTGCTTGTCATCTGCACGAGCCTTCCTGCTGGCGCAGCCGACGTGTCGTCGGGCCAGCGCGGCCTTTCACCCGAGCAGCAGAAACGAATCGAAGTGATGAAGACGAAGGGGCCGGACGCGTCGCTGACGATTCTCCCTGTCCGGCTTGCCGGGCAACCATTCGATCGCGTGACGGAAGTGGTCGGGCTGTTGCTCGAGCAGCAGGGCTTGAAGAACATCGAACTCGGGAAATCAGCGTTCAAGCCCGCGGACAAAGTAGGGCTGGAAACCCTGGCCGGTGCCGTCGGCGACTTCGTCAAGAAGAATGCCATCGCGACGGAATATGCGCTATTTGCGGAATATAACGGCAATCCTCAGACGGGACTGAACGAATTGCGCGCGGTTGTGGTTGATCAGGCGGGCGCGGTTGTGTGGACGGAGCGCCAGACGCCGGAGGATGCGGCGTTCAAAAAGGTCGGATCGCCCGACCCAATGGCAATGTCAGTTCTTCTCGTCGAGCGATTGGGACCGCAGTTGGGCCTGAAGGAAGAAACTGCCAAAACCGCCAACCCCGGCAAAATGGCCCGACTCATGGCCGAACGGAGCTGATTGCCTCCCGAGGACGAAAGGTCGCCGCTTGAGGGGCGTCAGAAGGAAATGAAGAACGCCATGCCCAAGGCGGCGTTGCTGGTGTTTTCGGCTCGTGTCGGCGGCAAGGCGGCGGACGCCCAGAGCGCGTCCGACCTTGCCGGCTTGATCAATACGGCGAAACTCTTCACGGCGTCACCTGCTGGACAGGCAATGTTGTTGAAGGCTTCTCAAGCAGGCCCCAACGAACTGAAAGTGTTGTGGGATTTGGCACGCGAGTTCCGGGATTACGCCAGGAAGAACCCGCCGGAGGCTGATTATGTACTCTACGCGGATTACGCCTTCAACCCGCAGAACTGGGAGCAGGGCTACGTGCATTTCGTCGTGTGCGACCGGAAAGGTGAGTGGGTGATTGTTGATATGCAGAACTCGCATCAACCCGATTACCAGACCATCAAACCAACGTCGCGGGCTGACTGCGACAGGCTGCTCGTGAAAAGGTTGGCGGATCTCCTTCGTTAGGCGGGACAGAAAGCTGAAAGTAATAGCACCGCGCCAACGTGGACTCGTTCTGCCGGAGGCGATTCCCTCACGACACAGGAACGGAAGCGTCGGAGGAGACGGATCCTATGAGTGCCGCAACGACTGAGAAGAGCGGGCTTTCCAACACCACGTTCGCCGGCGCGCGGCGCGCGCTCGTTCTTCTTTTCTTCATCAACCTCTTTAACTACATCGACCGCCAGGTTCTCGCTGCCGTGGTTCCCTCGATCGAGCGGAGCTTTTTTGGCGCGGCGAACGGCGCCGGTAGGTCCGTCGCGCTCCAAGCGCTCCAGAACTGGTGTCGCATGCACCTGGGCTTCAGGCCGGAGCTCGCGCTCATCGGCGTCCTGTCGATGGCTTTCATGGTTCTATACATGGTTGGCGCGCCGGTATTCGGGCGGCTTGCGGAGCGCCATTCCCGGTGGGCGCTCGTTGCCATCGGTGTCGCACTTTGGAGCCTGGCGAGCGGCGCTTCCGGCCTCGCGACGAGTTTCTTCGTTCTCCTGCTGACGCGTTGCTTCGTCGGCGTCGGCGAAGCCGCCTACGGGCCGGTGGCACCGACGATCCTCTCGGACCTCTACCCCGTGGAGAAGCGAGGCCAGGTCCTGGCCTGGTTCTACATGGCCATCCCGGTCGGTAGTGCCCTCGGCTACGTTCTCGGAGGCGCGGTAGCGGCCTCGTCCATCGGTGATCTCGGCGCGCATCTGCTCGGGATCCACGCGGAGAGCTGGCGGTGGGCCTTCTTTCTCGTGGCTCCCCCCGGGATGATCCTCGGCTTCTGGGCGTTCTTCATGAACGATCCCCCCCGCGGCCAGGCGGACGGATCAGGCGGCGCGGCGCCAGTTCGGATCGGCTGGCGCGAATACGCCGTGCTCCTGCGCACGCCGTCCTGGATCTTCTGCACGCTCGGAATGACGGCCATGACATTTGCTATCGGCGGCATCGGTTTCTGGATGCCCTACTATCTTGCCCACAAGCCCGGCGCCCCGGCATCGGCGACAGTCGTCTTCGGCGGAATCACCTGCGTCGCGGGCCTCGTGGCGACACTGCTCGGCGGCGTCGTCGGGGACAAGCTCCGCGCCCGGGTTCCTGGCTCCTACTTCCTCGTTTCGGGTATCGCCATGCTCGTTGGCTTCCCGTTCATGCTGCTGACCTTGCGCGCTTCGTTCCCGTTGATCTGGGTCTGGATCTTCGTGACTTGCTTCTGCCTCTTTTTCAACACCGGGCCGACGAACACTATCCTGGCGAACGTTAGCCCCCCGCCGATCCGGGCCGCCGGCTTCGCGCTCAACATCTTCCTCATACACGCGTTTGGTGACGTGATCTCGCCTGTCGTCATCGGTGTCGTCGGCGACAAGTACGATATGAATCATGCGTTCGTTCTTGTGGGCGCCATGTTCGTCGTGGCCGGCATTCTGTGGCTTTTCGGCGTGCGACACCTCCAGCGCGACACGGCGCTCGCACCGACGCGGCTCACGCGGGAGCCGAGGTGACCGCATCGACCTCGGCCCGGATGGGATATGTGCTCGTTCGCGCGCTCGCTCGCTTTCTCCTCGACCTTTTCTATACCGGTATCGAGGTGGTCGGGGCCGAGCACGTTCCCACCGCTGGACCTCTGATCGTCGCCGCCAATCACCACAACTCAGTGGTGGACGCGATGCTGCTCCTTACGGTGATTCGGCGGCCGCTGCACATTCTGGCGAATGCGCCACTGTTCCGTCATCCGCTGATTGGCCCTTTCCTCCGCCTCATCGGGGCGCTACCGGTCCATCGTCGAGAGGAGGCGGGGGACGATCCCAGCCGCAATGCTGCTCTGTTCGCGGCTACAACAGCAGCGCTCCGGGCCGGTGGAGCAATCCTCATCTTCCCGGAGGGGCGCACTCAGCCAGAGCCCGTCCTCCAGGCGATCCGAACCGGCACGGCGCGCATGCTTCTGGCTGCCGAGAGCGAAGCGCCCGGCCACCCTCGGGTGACGCTGCTTCCCGTCGGTCTCCTCTTTCATCAGCCCGGTACCTTCCGGGCCGGCCGTGCGCTTGTCCTGATCGGGCGCCCGATCGCAACGGCCGACTGCCTGGACAGCGGCCAGGCTACGTCCGGGCGGGTTGCACGCATCCTGACGGACCGTCTGGCCGACGCCCTTCGCGCGCAGATCGTGGAGGCGGACGATCGACACACTCTGCGCTTACTCAAGCTGGTGGAAGAGCTCTGGCGTGAGAACGATGGCGCACCGCCTTCCGACGAACCCGCGCGCATCGCACGGCTGCAAGGGGCGATGCGCATATATCGCTCCCTGCTTCAGAGCGCTCCGGACCGGGTGGCTGCCTTCCGGGGAGAGCTTGAAGCCTTCGACGCCGAATTGGAGAAGGCCGGCCTCGCCGCGGTGCAT
>JADGNY010000160.1 GCA_017883235.1 Thermoanaerobaculia bacterium
TGTTCGCAGCTACTCAGGGTGATCGGATTTACGAGGCAATCAGCTCGGCATGCAACCATGGCCCCGACATGTCCCCGTCGAAGCCGGTACGCCCCCAAAGTTTTCAGCGAGCGACATCGAATCAAGGCGCTAAACGATCGCCATCGGCGGATCGAGCGCCAGAATCGATGGGATCCGGCTCGGCTCGGCGACGCGCAGCAAGCCGTAGGCGATGCCGGCCAGGCCATTGAGCAGCGAGGGCGACTCCACTCCGAGCGGCACGCCGCAGAGCCAGCCGTCTCTTGTAAGGCTGTCCAGGATCGAGCCCGTCATGAGCGCCACGCGGGAGTGAAGCTCCGGGTCGCCGAGGAACTCGTCGGCCTGGATCAGGAAATCGAGGTTGCCGAGGGCGCCGTGGCAGAGGGAATGATTCGTTCCGAAGCCTTCGGAGAGCGTCGTCTCTACGGCCACGGCCAGATCTTCTCTCAGGATGGGGTCGTCGATGGATTGCAGCAGGCGAAGGCGCGCCAGGCCGATGCCCGGCGCGCCATAGCACCAGGCCACGGAGAGCGCCATCCGATCCTCTTTTTCCGCGGGCGCCGTCTCGGGCCTGGGCCAGTTGCCGATCGCGGGGAGGAATTGGGAGCGCTCGTACAGGACGGCGTCGATCGCCGCCTTCCTGTACCGCTCGTCTCCGGTCACCGCCCAGAGCTCACCGAGAGCCCATGCGATTCCGGAGCAGCCGTGGGAGAAGCCGGCAAGCGGCGTGGCGCTCCCGATCGTCAGCCAGCCGATCCCCTCGGGCATCGGTTTGGCCGTGGCCAGCAAATGCTCGCCGCACTGGATTGCGGCGTTCATGACAGCATCCGATGGCCGGCACTTCTGAAGGGACAGGAGCGCGGCGAGGCAGCCGGCGGTGCCACCGATCACATCCAGCTCCTGTTCGTCGTCGATCAGCGGAGGCAGACGCTCGACAAACCCTGCCGCCGTCTCCCACAGGGTCGTGTCCTGCCACAGAGCTCCGAGATGCGTGTACGTGTAGATGAGCGATCCCCAGCCGTTGAACGCTCCGATGCTCTTCACATGAGGAGCAACATGATCGATCCGCGCCTGCAAGGTTTTGAACGCGGCCCTGGCCGTTTCTTCGTAGCGCGGCTGGCCGGCGATCCTGCCGAGCCAGGCGAGAGTGAGAATGACGCCCGGTGCACCGGCGTAGAGATCTTCCTGCAGCGGCAGGAGCGACCAGCGCCTGTTCGAGAAGGTGAGGCCGAGCCATGCCAGGTGGTCGTCCTTGCGCAGGGCCAGCCGGATCAGGCTGTCGCCGATGGCTCGAGCCTGATCGAGCGCCTGCGCGCGGAGCTCTCGCGGCTCTCGAAGGGGCGCGCTCCGGACCGTGAACCGCGGCCATCGGAACGTCTCCGACTCCAGAACGAGCGTGGCCATGGAAGCGCGAATCATCCAGATCTGATCACGGAGGTCCTCTTCGCTCATGCCGTCCAGGATCCGCTTGACGGACTGCCAGCCGGACTGCGGAAGGAACTCAGCGACTCGATTGCCCACGCTGTCCCACACGTCTCTCGAAGTGGGAGTCGTCGTGAACACCGGGATGTCGTCGTTGAGGAGATCCCTCCGCTCGGAGGGAATGACGCCGGCCAGGTACGGTGCTTCGTCCGCACCGACCCAGAGACGGTCGAGGAACTGCTCCCATTCCAGACCATCGCGAGACAGGTCGGGATGGGCGCTCTCGTGGAGCAGCAATCCGTAAAAGCGGGTCGGCCGGATGATCGCCCGCACCGGATCATCGGCGAAGCGGGCCAGCGGTCCATCGTCTGACAAAAGCTCGGCTCGATGCTCCATCAGGAGTCGGTAGACGGCCGAGAAGCCCTCGACCAGGGCGTCCAGGTAGTCCAGCGGATCGACCGCGTTTCCGTTCAGGGCGGGCCGATTGTTCCTGCCGAGCATCGTCACGCGCGCTCGCTCGGCGCGCATCTGATCGGTTCCCATCTGCGCCCAGCGAAGTACGCGGTCGGGCGAGAGCTGCCCGGCAGCGCCTCCGAGCCCGCTGAGATCCGCCCCCTCGTAGTCGCTGTCGGACCAGCTCCGCCTCGGAAGCAGTCCAATCCGAAGCACGGAGTTGAGGATCACATCGGTCACCAGTCCCACGTCGGGGGGCCCAGTCGTGACGAGCGGCGCTGGAGAATGGAACAGCGCCTCGAGGTCGATGAGCACGGGATGCTCGCCCGCCGCGATCAGATTCTCAAAGTGAAAGTCCGTCGCTCCCAGGACGTAGAGGAGGGCCAGAAATCCCCCTTGCCGCTGATAGAACCGGGCTACCTCCTCCGCGGCGGCACAGGGACCCGGCTGGACGAACTCCACCCAGCCATAGTCCGCACGACTGAGGACGCGAATCGTCCGAAAGTGCGTGGCGGGCATCCGCTTGCTAAGCCTGTTGCTGAGCCGGTTGCTGAGCCAGGTCAGCAGTTGCTGAAAATGGAGGTCGATGGCCAGCGATCGAGGCTTGTAGACGATCGTCGCTCCCGTCGTGAAGCGAACGAGAGCGACGCTCCTGCCGTCGCGGTGCGTGTCTCCGGCGTCCATGTCGATCGCGGAGACGATTCCCGGCTCGGCTGGCAAGAGCCCGTGGCGTTGGATCTCTTCCCAGTCGTCCGCCAGATGCTGGAGTAACTCCGTGCTTCGTAAGGCCCATTTGCGGATGCGGTTGGTGGCCCGGCGGGCCAGCACGGGATATTCACGCAGGAGAGCGACGGCGTTCGCCGGCTGCGCGAGTTCTTCGAGAAACGACGCAAAACGCTCCTCAGGTGTTTCTCCGGACAGCCGCCCTTCGAGCCTGGCCACGTTCAGCTCGAGCACCAGCATGCGGCTGAGCATCATGTGCAACTGCCCGGGGAGACCGGTGAACAACGTTGCCGCCACCGTGGCCGGGTCGAATGGGACGGCGCCACGCTCGTCCCGGATTCGCTCGGCCGCATGACGAACCTGGCTCAGGGCCTGTCGAAGAACCGGCGCGATGATGTTGAGGAACCCGGCTGTCTGTGCGCCGCGCAGTTTCTCCGGAAGGGGAAGGGGATCGGCCGAGAGGCCGTCCTCCCGGGAGAAGGCCTCCGCGATCGTATTCAGCCAGGGAGGCGACTGGCCGAAGCGGGCCTTCATGGCTTCGGCTGATTCCTTCAGGAGATCGAGGAGATCATCTTCGGTGATTCCGTCGAGCTCCAGGCGCTGGGCAAAGAACGATTCCTGATCGAAGGGCTCCTGCGTGCGCCACGTATCGAACGCCTGACGCGCTGCCTCGGCATCGACTGGATGCTCCCGCGTTGTCGCCGGGGGAGCGTCGATCCGTTCGGCGAGAGTGGCCGCGTGGTACCACTCGGCAGACTGAAAAAGGGAGGAATCCATCCGTTCGAGAGGTCGATATCAGCGAGAGATCGCCGAAACGTCAAGGGGAACGGTGCCGCCTCTCGATGCGGCCGGCCGTTCCCCTCAATCGTTTCTCGGATTGACGCTAATCCACAGGACAGCAGCCACCCATCGTCGCCGTGCAGGTGATAGCGGTCGTTGCGGGGCAGCATCCGCCAAGAGTGGCCGTGCAGGTGATCGCTGTGGTCAGCAGTGTTCCGCCTCCACCACCAAATCCTCCGGCTTTCCGAAGCTCGCTGTCGGTCAACTCGACCAAGCCGGCCGGGTTCTCCGGCAACTGGGCCAGTTCCGCGGCACTGAGGCTACGGCGGTACTTTGCATCCTTCCACGCGCGAATGACATTCAGATTGGACATCGGCGATTCTCCTTCCTTCTTGTTTTCATTTCGGACATCCCGTCAGGATTGACGGAGTGCCAGCACTATTAGAAGCCGTTTCGACAAGGAATGTCAAAGGCTCAAGCCGGCGACGGCGGAGCTCGGTTCCGTTTCGCTGAAGCGAGCCTCGGTGCGTTGGTTAGTCGTGCGTTACTCGTCGCTCATCTGGCTCCGCGCGAGCTCGGCATAGCGCCCACGCCGGGCCAGCAGTTCCTCGTGTGTTCCCTGCTCCACGATCCGCCCCTCGTCCATCACCACGATGAGATCCGCGTGACGGACGGTGCTCAGCCGGTGGGCGATGATGATGCGCGTGGACGCGAGCTGATCGAGATGGCGGTTGATGAGCGCTTCCGTGACGGCGTCGAGATGGCTAGTCGCCTCATCGAGCAGGAGCAACGGAGGCCGCCGGGTCAGCGCCCGAGCGAGCGCCAATCGCTGCCTCTGTCCACCGGAAAGGGCCGAGCCTCCTTCGGCGATGATCGTTTCGTAGGCCATCGGCATGCTGGCGATCTCGTCGTGGATGGCGGCCAGTTGCGCCGCCTCCACGATTCGCTCGAACGGCAACGATGGATCATTGAAGGAGAGATTCTGGCGAATCGAGCCGCTGAACAGAAAGGGCTCTTGCAGGACCACACCGATCTCCTTCCTCAGTTGCCTCAGGTTGAGCTCGGAGAGCGGAACCCCGCCGAACGTAATCTCTCCCTCCGTGGGCAAGTAAAGACCAAGGATGAGGCTTGCAAGCGTGCTCTTGCCGGAGCCCGTCCGGCCGACGATGGCTACCTTCTGTCCGGGCGCAACGTTCAGCGAGATCCCGCGCAACACATACGGCGCCGCGGGGTCGTAGCGGAAACCCACATCCTTCAATTGCACTCCGATTGGCCCTTCGAAGACGGGAAGAGGGCCGTCGAGACCTTTCTCGCGCTCCGCTCCGAGGACGTCGGCGATTCGCTCCAGGTGAGCGCCGGCGAGCTGCAGGCGCTGGCTGTTCGAGACCAGCGAGACCAGTGGCGAGAGAAAGGAGGCGGCCAGGGCATTGAAGGCCATCATCGCTCCGACGGTCATCTGCCCTTTCATAACGTAGCGAGAGCCGATCCACAGCAGGACGAGCGGTGAGGTCATCCGGAGCGCCGACATCACGGCATCGGTGATTGCGGATAGACGTCCGCGCTGCAGGGAGACGCGCAGTTGAGCGAGGTAAAGGTCCGTCCAACGCTCGAGCGCTCGCTCTTCGGCTCCCGACGATTTCAGCGTGGCAATCCCGCTGAGGGTCTCCACCATGTAGCTCTGCGAGTCCGCCTGCGCCCGCAAGTCGCGGCGCAGGAGCCGGTGTATGGCGGGAGAGGTCGATGCCACGGCCGCAACCTGGAGAAGTCCGAGGAGCAAGGCCACGAGTCCCATCCACGGTTGCCAGACCAGGAGGATGGCCAGATAGGTGATCACCAGACCGCCATCGAGCACGGCCGAGAGAGTCTCGGTGGTGAAGATGTCGCGGAGCGTGGCATTGCTGAAGACGCGCATCAGCAGGTCGCCTGTCGTCCGTTGCTGGAAGAAGCGAAACGGGAGAGCGAGGATGTGCTTCACAAAGTCCACGACCATCTCGGCATCGAGGCGCGTCTGAAGATGAATGAGGACCGATGAGCGCAGATAGGTCCCGACGGCACTGCTCAGGACCCAAATCCCCATCCCCACGGCAAGGACGAGCATCGTGTCCGTGGACCGAAACGGGATCACGTCGTCGATCACCACCTTGGTGAAGAGAGGCAGCACGAGGCCGAGCAGTTGCAGCACGATCGAGGCGACGATGGCCTGGGTCAGCAGCCCCGACACTCCGCGATTGCGCAGCGCGTACTTCAGGTATTCGCGCCGCGTGAGTTGTGGCGCGCGTTTCCGGAGTTGGAAGCCGGGGCCGGGCTCGAACGTGAGCGCGACGCCGCTGAATCCGGCATCAAATTCCTCGGGCGTCATCGCGAGCCGGCCCAGGGCCGGGTCGACTACATCGATCCTCGCCGGAGACCATCGTTCGACGACGAGGAAGTGGTTGAATTTCCAGTGGACGATGGCGGGAAGGGCGATCCTGGGGAAGTCCGCCAGCGCGACGGAGTACCCCTTGACGCGAAGTCCCATCCGCCGGCCGCCCTCGGCAATGGCCAGGGCCGTCGCTCCATCCCGCCCCGCGCCGCAGTCGTCCCGGCACTCCGAGACGCTGGTCTTCCGGCCGTGGTAGCCGAGGATCATGGCCAGACAGGCCGCCCCACACTCGAGGGGACTCATTTGCAGGACCACCGGGACACGTCGCGAAAAAAAAGTACCGCGCACCCGTGAGAGCAGATCGGCCATGGCGTCCTACAGCGTACGACGACAGCTCATCGTTCGGCGATTGCTGTTTGGCGGAAGCGCAGAAGACGCGCTATGGACTTCGTCGCTCCCGTCCGTACACTGGCTCGATAGACGCTCCCGGTGGGAGCCTCCACATTACCTTGTCCCGGAGGCAAGTATTTCTGATGTTATAGGTAGGGAATTCGCCTTTTGCGTCACTCCTACCTTTGAGTGAGGTTTCTCCATGGCATCTCTTCGCCGGGTCCGCGCGGCCACTTTCACCCTGTTCGTCGTTCTCACCGTGTCGTTCTTCGTCTTCGCTGAACGAGGGTATTCACAACAACTCGCAACGCAGGGACAGTCGCCCAGCATCGTCATCAATGGAGATCCGCCGCCGTCCAAGGTCGGAAGGTGGCAGACCGTCGTGCCGTTGGCAAACGGAGGCGCCATTGGCGAAGTCCTCGGCATGCAGACCGTGCACGCCGTTCTGCTGCCGTCCGGAAGGATTCTTCTGGCCAGCGGCAGCAGCTGGCGCAACCTGGGGCCCATCAAGACGTTCCCCACGACCAACCCGCCGCCCACACCGAAGGGCATCTTCGATCGTGCCTTGGATCCGTTCGCGAATTCCAAGCTTTCCTGGTACTACCAGCTCGTCAACAACACCGCGATTTACGATCCTGAGAAGAACACGTTCTTCCGCATCCCGTCGCCCGTACCGCATCAGGATCCAACCGAGACTCACTTCATGCCGAGCGATCTCTTCTGCACCGGCGAACATCACCTGCCGAACGGCAACGTCCTCTTTGCCGGTGGTACGCAGTATTACTACCCGTATCGCACGGGCCAGAACAGCACGTTCATCTTCGACTGGAAAAAAGAGTTGCAGATCCCTTGGGACCGCGTCGACTGGCGGCAGCTTCCCAGCGAAGCCACCAATCCCTGGACCTTCGCCGGATTCATGAAGCGCGGGCGCTGGTATCCGTCGATGGTTCCGCTTCTCGACGGGCGCTTCGCCGTTTTCGGGGGCTATGTCGGCTTCGACAAGGATTTCCCCGACATGTACAAGTTCCAGCTCAATCACTACGTGGAACTTTTCGACCCAACGGCATGGAGCAAAGCCGAACCACAGAAGGCGTGGAAGGCGATTGACGTCCACACACATCCGAATAGTCCGTTCGTCACCCTCATCAACCCCAACTTCGATCCGAAGAACTGTGCCGCCGGCCCGACATACGACGACTGCGTGCGGACGAACCGGTACGACAACTTCAAGCTTTATCCCGAGAACTACCTGATGCCCGACGGGAACATCCTTCTCACGCGTGAGGGGGACTGGGTGAGTCTGCGCACGGAGGACACGGCCTTCATGCGGCGTACGAAGCATACGTACTTCGCGCGCATCGAGGGGACGCGCGACAACCCGTCGATCTCATTCAAGCCTGGCCCCGACCGCCCCGAGGACGTGACGTCGTACGGTACGTCGCTGCTCGATCCGAACACGGGCCTCGTCACGATTCTCGGCGGGCAGCCGACTTCGGCCGGCACGCTGTTTCCGTTCAACTCCACTCCGTATCAGATCTCGGCGATGCCGTATCAGTTCGCGGGAGGCCGCGGCAGCCGCAAGCGCGAGACCTTCGATCCGTCAGCGGGCGGACGCTGGAAGCTGGAGCCGGACTTCCTCGGCACCGAACCGCAGGACGACCGTACGATGCACTACGCGCTCATCCTGCCCACACGGCAGATCCTCGTCATCAACGGCGGCAACTACGACTTCTACGGCGCCGTGTACTACCCGCTCCTCCTCACGCCGCAGTTCGCCGCCAACGGAACGTTCTCCGGCTACAGCAAGGAACGCATGAGCGAAGGGATGCAGCCGCGGCTCTATCACAACGTTGCGCTGCTGATGCCTGATGCGCGCGTATGGGTTTCCGGCGGCAACTCCACGCGCGCCACGGTCTACTCCACACCGATGCCGGAACCTGAGCACAACTTCTCGTCCGGCCAGCCGAAGCCTGACCTAAGCGCAATCGACGTCGACAACTATTTCTACGGTGACGGACCGATCGGCAAGCTGCAGAAGGGCGCGGTGCAAGTGCCGACGGAGGACTGGATCGCAGAGATCTTCGAGCCGCCGTATCTGTTCATCGATCCGGCGCGGCGCCCAACGATCAGATCGATCGAATCGACTCAGAGCACACCGTACACGACGCGCGAAACGCTCGGCGGCAAGCCGTACTACCTCTGGCATGCCAATGACATGTTCGAGATCGCGCTCGGCGATCTGCCGAGCGAGCCATGTACGACGAGCGCGTCGTTGGCGCTCATCAAATTGCCGTCGCCGACGCACGGATGGGACGGCGGGCAGCGCTTCGTGCCCTTGCCGTTCTCCACTGTTACTGGAGGGAAATCGGTGCGCGTCGTAGCGCCGGACCTGAAGAAGCAGAACCTGCCGCCGGCGTTCTACATGCTCTTCTATGTCGACTGCCGAGGAAAGCCGACCGTGGCCGAGATGGTGCGATTGGACGACTCGGCAAAACGTCCGCTCGAGTAGAACGGCCCAAGTCGCCAAAGGATCATTACGAGGCATTCAAAACGGTGCTGAGCGCAAGCATTAGCCGAGCCGCCTACATGAGGTTAGCGTCGCCATTGAACGGGTCGGGCCGGAGTAAGAGCTATGTTGGTGGAGGCGGCGGGAGTTGAACCCAGTCGTACTCTTTTAGATTCAGTTCGCCGCGTACTCAATACGTACCTCCAACAGGAATTTGGAGCGGTTTAAGCAAAAGGAAACAAATATGAACACGCCATCGAAATCCATCAATGCCTGGATTGTGTTGCAAGAAGACATGCTGACCAGCGCAAGTTATAAAAATTTGCTGGAATACAAGGTATTCAATTCCGTCGATATGTTGAGCCTATGCTGGGTCGGCACACAACCTGCTTCTGCCAACGCTGATGCGCCGTATACGCTCTATACCAAGTTCACCGTCATCATGGAGCAAATAGTCACGGATGCAAAACGCATCAATCCGAATATCAAAGTGCTTGTGATGCTAGGCTACAATAACCCGGATTGGCTGAGTCAGATCTTTACCAATAATGGGGCAACTCCGTCTGCGCAGGCGGCCCTGTTTGCCGACAATGTGGTCGGCTACCTCAAACAGCACAATCTGGATGGATTCGACATTGACTGGGAACCAAGTTTAAGCGGCGGCCCTCCTCCTCCTCCCCCTGCGCCTAGCCCCTACATATCGCAGATTGAATCTGTACTGACGGCGCTGAGAGCTGCCTTCGACGCCGAACAAAAGCAAAATCGAAAGATGTATTACCTCACCATCTCGCCCTCCACAACGGAGAATCTGAACGGACCGAATCTCAACGCCACCATGGATTTTCTGACCACGCAAAATTACGGCGGCGCATCCAAATCGAAATTCATAAATATTCACGTCCACGCGGATATCATCGCCTATGGCTCGAAATTCGAAGCCTATTATCAATCGGCGCAGGATGTATACAGCCAAATGCAGGCTGGAGCTTGTTCCATCACGACTCAATGGCGTTTGAATTCCGACAATTACCAATATGAGCAGGCTCAACAAATGATCCTGTTTCAATTGGCGTACGATATTTCCGGCAATGTTTTTGCCGATGCTGCCGTCATTGGCGTGGCTGGAAATCCTGCCATTACCAACATGGTGATCCGCTCGGGTAATGTGCTGGACGCCATTCAGGCGACCAATACCGACGCACAAGGCAACACCTATACTTTACTGCAGCACGGCGGCAATGGCGGGGCCGAACTGGCCATACAAGTACCTGACGGCGACAAGATAACAGAGATCACCGGCTATACTGGAATGTGGTACGGCTGGAATGTGGTTTTGCAAATTACCATCAAAACAGAGAAAGGGGTAAACCTCGGCACTTTCGGTTCGATGGAAGGCGCCACATCCCAAACAGCATTTACCTATCGAGCCCCGACAGGAAAATCCATCGTTGCGTTCAGCGGCGCAACGGTGCACGTGCCGGAAGCAGGCGGCGGCGAATCTTTTGTTGTACGGAGTCTCAACGTGACCTATGCATAATTCGATCTGAATCGAACGGTTTTTCAATCCTATATCTCAGGCTGAGGCGCTAAGGTCCCTTCATAGCCGATGCTGTGACCTCACGCCTATTGGCGGCAGCCACCACCAGCCAGCCATGACATTCTCTAGCCCTCCTTCAGCGCCTGTTCCGCTTCCACCTAGCGCTCATGCGGCGGCCACCCGGCAGACGCCGGGATCGCGCACAGAGTGTTCCGAGAGGAACAGGATGCGGTCGCTGGCGATGATCCCCT
Source organism: Thermoanaerobaculia bacterium (assembly GCA_017883235.1). Classification (GTDB taxonomy): domain Bacteria; phylum Acidobacteriota; class Thermoanaerobaculia; order Gp7-AA8; family Gp7-AA8; genus JADGNZ01. Next base: position 10,443 of record JADGNY010000160.1, read on the forward strand.
CCGTGATCGCGCGCCGCCAATCGTCGCCCGATTTGATGTCCGACTTGTCGAACCACATCTGATGGCCGCGCTGATCGAGATCGGTCATGATGCGGCGCACCAGCGCCTCGTTTACATCGTGACCGTAGCTCGGAAAAATCCTGAGCCCTGCATCAGGACCAAGGTTGGACATGAGGGTGAGGCGTCAGTTTAGTTCCTCCCATCGGGAATAGTCGATCTCTTGAGAGAGTGCATGTGAGGCGAAGCTTGTTCGGAAGTACGTATTGAGTACGCGAGAACGCAGGTCACGGCGAGTGATTCAACGCGACTAGTCCTCGAAGCCGTCCCTCCTCGTGATTGTCACCGACCCGATGAAGAGGTGAGGAGCGATCTTCTCGTACTGCCACCTCGGCGACGTATCGTCCGCCAGGATCGCGAACCGACCTCAACTTCAAGTACGCGCGCCCTAAACACACGAAGGCGACGGGGGGATGATCTGCGACGCTTTGCTGCCGGGTTTTTGGGTAGGGGCGGCGGCGAGGGCGCCGCCGCCCCATTGAGAATTACGGATTACGTCGACGTCGCGGCGACGATGAGATCGGCGATATGGAAGTTCTTTCCGTCGCGGCAAAGCTGGGGGTCCGGCCGCCAGGTCGGATCCTGCGCCAGATACGAGAAGTTGTCGCCTGCGATCAATCCGATGATCACTTCCGCGACGATGCGTCCGCCGACGGTCCCGAGGTGCCTCCCGCCGTGCTCGTGTTGCGCCTCCGCAAGGATGTAGTACCAGAGCGGAGCGTTGTCCTCGAACTTGGGACTGATGTCGACGAGACGTTTGTTCGTCTTGTCATCCGGCGCTTTTCCGACCTTCAACTGATCCTCGGTAAGGGGCGTGCGTCCCATGTAGCGCGCGACACTCTGCCCCGAGGGCAATCCGAACGACTTCCCGCGCAGGAGGTTGCGCTCCGCGAGGATTGCCGGATTCGACGCCACTTCCGGCGGCAAGTTCCCGAGCGGATTCACGAGTGACGAATCGATCTTGTAGGCCGGCTGCAGCCGCTCTTTCCCGACGACAGGAGCCTTCTTCCGGATCGGGAAGAAGAGGTCCCACTCGATCGTACGGTCTTTGTCGAGCGGCCGGAATCCGGCGAGACTCGGCTGCGGCGGCTTCGCGAAGATCAGTATCCGGCTCTCCGGCTGCGTCGGCGGTTTCCGGTTCAGGCGGTAGATCGGACGCACCATCGAGTGGCCGAAGCGATATGCCGCAACCGAGAACTCGAGAGGCATGAACGGAGCGTCACGCCAATGGAAGAAGAAGAGCTGTGGTTTGTCTTCCCTGATCGATTTCCCGTTGTCGAGATGAGGCAGGATGTCCTTCACGACGTTCCCGCCTGCAATGGTCGGCAGAAAGTCGTGCAGGACGGCCCACTGGTAGTGCCAGCGCACGGTCTGCTGCACCTCGGCGAATGAAGCGTCGCTGCCGAGGAGCGCGGCCACGCGATTGTGGAACCGCAGCATGATCCCCTGGAACTGCGACACGATCGAGTTCTCGTCATTCCGCGGATCGCCGATGAGCGCGCGGCCGTTGCGGGACCGCGGCAGATCAAAGGCTTGGGTGCCTCCGGGATTGACGTCGAGCTTGTCGCCGAGGAGCATCCGGACCGGCCCGTCGTACAGATAGGGCTGATCGTCCGGACCTCGTCCATAGACGCAGTCGAGATCGAACCGCGGAGTGCGAAAGTCGACCAGTCCGTCGGGATCGTTCTGCTTCTGCAGACTGCTGGCGGGATCGAATGTGAGGTCATGGTCGACGAACTGCCCGAAGTAGGTGTACCCGGCACTGATGTGGATCTTCTCGCCATCGACGTTTTCTTCGTTGTCGGGTTCCGTTTCGGGCGTCTGCTGAGCCTCGAATTCGGCGGTCATCGCCTTTTCGGCGGCGAGTGCCTTGAGATCGTCGTCGGTGTGCTCGGCAGCTGGAAGCGTCCGGAACATCCGCCCGAACCGCCCCTCGAACTGCTCGGATCCCCGTGGAGCTGTGAGTCCGCGCAGGCCGACGCCGTGCGGACGGATGAAGTTCTTGGAGCTGCTGTGTGTCGCCTTCCGGAGATCATCGTTCATCAGGAGTTCCTCCCACATGTCATGAGAGTGCCCGAACTCGCGATTCTCCCACCGTGCGAAAACGGAAAGAGCCCCCGGTGGAGGCTTTGCGGACCGGACCAGCGCCTCCGTGAGTGGCTTCCGAACCTTCGCTAGACGGTTGTGATGCTGAAAATCGTTGGTGGAGGCGGCGGGAGTTGAACCCGCGTCCGAGAGCAGTGAAGCCTGGCTACTACATGCTTATCTCTCCTTTAGTTCTCGTCCATGTTCT
>JADGNY010000064.1 GCA_017883235.1 Thermoanaerobaculia bacterium
AATCGGGTGCTAACTGCCGCAGCAGAACGACTTAGCGTCAAAACCGCCGCCGCCGGACGGCCCATCGACCCGCTACCCATTGTAAATACGGCAGTTACGACCCGGTCCGGCGCGGCCATTCGCCCTCCCCATGGCCTGATCCGAACGATCCCCCACAGAGGACACCCTAAGTCCTTGCTCCTCAGTGGTATCCTGACGCCGCGGTCCTCACCGCAGATGGGCACAGAGCCTTTAAAACTTTCCTTTCTCAACTCTTTCAATACCGTTGATTATGCAAAACAGTCCTCACCGCAGATGGGCACAGAGCCTTTAAAACAGGTCGTTTGTCTTGCAGATGAACTCTTGTACAGAGCGTCCTCACCGCAGATGGGCACAGAGCCTTTAAAACCTTTTGGCCCGGGCACTGTTGCATCAAGTGCGTCCGGAAAGTCCTAACCGCAGATGGGCACAGAGCCTTTAAAACCTTTTCGAACTGCCTATCGAACCTCTTGTTCTGCGTCCTAACCGCAGATGGGCACAGAGCCTTTAAAACAGCAGTGTTCTACGAAATTGAACGTTGCCTTGTACGCCGAGGGTCCTAACCGCAGATGGGCACAGAGCCTTTAAAACTGCGGATCTTGCGATCCACGAGATTGACCGCGAAAGTCAGTCCTAACCGCAGATGGGCACAGAGCCTTTAAAACTAGTACACCGAGCGCGACGACGAAGAGGAACCCGACGAGTCCTAACCGCAGATGGGCACAGAGCCTTTAAAACATCTCAATCGTGCCTACCCGGGAATCCGACAAGTAAGTCCTAACCGCAGATGGGCACAGAGCCTTTAAAACGCCGGGACGAAAATGCTTCCGTCCTTATCGACCCAGAGTCCTAACCGCAGATGGGCACAGAGCCTTTAAAACAGCGTTGTCTACCACGGCGAGCTGCAATGCGGCGCTGTCCTAACCGCAGATGGGCACAGAGCCTTTAAAACCTTGTATCCTTGCTCTTGAAGAAGTCGGTCTTAAGTCCTAACCGCAGATGGGCACAGAGCCTTTAAAACTGGTTGTTTCGGACTTACTGTTGCCGGACAAATGCGTGGCGGTCCTAACCGCAGATGGGCACAGAGCCTTTAAAACCGGGGCAACGAGTGGCGGAGCAGTGATGATCCGCTGGTCCTAACCGCAGATGGGCACAGAGCCTTTAAAACGGCGAATGCGGCGGCGGTGAGCATGGAAATGACGATGGTCCTAACCGCAGATGGGCACAGAGCCTTTAAAACGTTGTTGTAGCTGCTGACGGCTTTCAGCAGCTCAGAAGACGTCCTAACCGCAGATGGGCACAGAGCCTTTAAAACATATGCTGGAACAGCGAGCCAGACAGAGAATACGAAGCGTCCTAACCGCAGATGGGCACAGAGCCTTTAAAACTGAGCGAAACATCGCTGAAGGTAACCCCGGAAACTGCTGACTGTCCTAACCGCAGATGGGCACAGAGCCTTTAAAACACCCTTACCAGGCCGCGAACTCCTGGATGTGGCCAGTCCTAACCGCAGATGGGCACAGAGCCTTTAAAACACTGTTTGGCCTGGCTCTCGAAGGCCGGCACAAGGTTTGCGTCCTAACCGCAGATGGGCACAGAGCCTTTAAAACACGGAGCCAACGCCGCCTTGCGTGACCGCGCTATTCGTCCTAACCGCAGATGGGCACAGAGCCTTTAAAACGTAGCTTGCTGCTTCGTCAAACTTGCCGCTCGGTACCACGGTCCTAACCGCAGATGGGCACAGAGCCTTTAAAACGACATTGGCCGCCTCCGTGCAGAGCGGCTCGACACGAACGCGAGTCCTAACCGCAGATGGGCACAGAGCCTTTAAAACAAAAGAAGATAGGCGGCGCCCATGAAAGCACAGATAACGTCCTAACCGCAGATGGGCACAGAGCCTTTAAAACCGTTGAAACAAAGAACAGTTGGTGATCTGTGAGCTGAAGAAGTCCTAACCGCAGATGGGCACAGAGCCTTTAAAACTTTTTACCTCTCTTCTGTTGACAAAAAACGGGTGTTGCGGGAAGTCCTAACCGCAGATGGGCACAGAGCCTTTAAAACAGCTTCGTCGCGATGGTCGTGAGATCGAGCCCGTCTTGTCCTAACCGCAGATGGGCACAGAGCCTTTAAAACGGACACCATCATGAAAACAACGAGAACGAGGTAAGTCCTAACCGCAGATGGGCACAGAGCCTTTAAAACATACCGCGGGCGCGGATCGCTTCCAGCTCGAGGATGGTCCTAACCGCAGATGGGCACAGAGCCTTTAAAACGTAAAGCGATTTTGGTTGAGACTGAACGCCCCGGTCCTAACCGCAGATGGGCACAGAGCCTTTAAAACTGTTGTCCGCGTCTTTCGTGGCTGCCACGCGTGCGGTCCTAACCGCAGATGGGCACAGAGCCTTTAAAACGGGGGTTGCTCTTGTAGACGCTCAGTTTCAGTGACCGCGAGGCGTCCTAACCGCAGATGGGCACAGAGCCTTAAAAACGGCGATGGCGACCGTCTTCGGGGAAACAACCGGTACTACGTCCTAACCGCAGATGGGCACAGAGCCTTTAAAACAACCGATATAAGCAGTATCGCAACGCCTAGCGTGGAAGCCCTAACCGCAGATGGGCACAGAGCCCTTAAAACGGAGCGGGGCTGACTGGGCGAATGCGGCGGCGGTGAACAGGGCGTCCTAACCGCAGATGGGCACAGAGCCTTTAAAACGATAGCGATGAGCTGGCCTCTCCGCATGTAGGTCCGGAGTCCTAACCGCAGATGGGCACAGAGCCTTTAAAACGAAAGGGCTCGGGATGTCATTGGGATACGAGGCGATCACGTCCTAACCGCAGATGGGCACAGAGCCTTTAAAACCGGGCTTGCAATCGCCCTTGAACTTGAATTCCGTGCCAAGTCCTAACCGCAGATGGGCACAGAGCCTTTAAAACGGACGACAGGAACTGGTTAGAGAGGAACAGGAATGTAGTCCTAACCGCAGATGGGCACAGAGCCTTTAAAACGGTATCGATGTTGGCGTCAGGTGTGGCGGCAACCCGCGCCGTCCTAACCGCAGATGGGCACAGAGCCTTTAAAACCGCCCAGGCCGGCGACGTGAGCTTGATGTCGCGGAGGGTCCTAACCGCAGATGGGCACAGAGCCTTTAAACCAGAAGATGTTTACGCACCCCTCGCCACAGGAGTTCACCGTCGTAACCGCAGATGGGCACAGAGGCTTTAAAGCGTGATCGTTCTGGTTGGTCGGAAACATCCGCCGAAGGGCGTCTTCACGCAGATCGCCACGGGGCTTGGAAAAAAGGCGAGTCTCCGGTTGGTTGAAAATGGCCGGACTGAGAGTCCGGCTTACGTAGAGGCGTGCCTTTGGCGATCGCGTGGTGTTGGGGCGGCAGAGAGGCCGGCGATGCCGGGGTTCAGGATGCGCGATGAGCCTTTGACGGTTCAACGGACGCCGGCGGCGTTGAGCCTTTTCGCAGAGGAGCAAAGGAGGGAGAGATGAAGTGGGTGATTGCCTACGACATTGACAACGATGGTATCCGGGATCGGGTGGCCCGCATCCTGCTGCGGCATGGACAGCGCGTTCAGGAGTCGGTCTTCGAGTGTGCGCTCGACGGTGAGGAGATACGGCTCCTGGCCGCGGCACTCTCCGCCGTCCTCGGCTCCACGCATGGGAGCATCCGCTTTTACCGGTTGTGCCGGGCCTGTCAGCCGGAGGCGTTCGGCATCGGGGAGGTTCGCGCGGCGGCGGCGGGCGGTGATTGGATCATCGCCTGACCTGGCGAGGGCTCAAGCGACCGCCCTTTCGTGCCGAGGGCGGCCGAGGCGTCGTTCTATCACACGATCTTGATCATCCCGATGCGCCAGCGCAGGGCAACGTCCGCTTCGAGCGTCACCTCGGCGTCGCGTCCCGGCGCGCCGCCGAGATCCTTTTTGAGCGACCCTTCGGTCCCTCTCGCTGCCCGCCGCAGCGTCCCCAACCGCGGGTCCTCCACCACAAAAAAGGTGTTTCCGTTCCTTTGTTCGCAGCGGACGCGGAGCCGGATCGTCCGGGTTTCTCCCGCGTGCACCGCCGGCGCGATCGGCGGCAGCGGCTCGGCGGCCTTTACGATAGGTTCCGCCGGTTTTTCATCGACGGTCATTGGTTTCGGCGGCGGCGTTCGAGGCCGTTCGCCACGCGGGTACGGCTGATCGAAGCCGCCGTAGAGAGGCGGAAGCGATGTCGACTCCGCCGTCAACGGAATCAGGAACTGGCGCTTGGACCGATCGTTCTGGCCGAACCACTCGTAGGTTTTCTCCTCAACGTCGGGACCGGCGCAAGGGGTGTGTACGCTGTCAGTGACAAAGCGCGGATCGCCAAGCAATTCGAGCGCACGGCGGATGTCGGCGTCCATCGTGGAACGGAATGACGAAGCACGATGGGCTGCGGACTTGCCGTCGCTGGGCACGGCACTGTCAGCGGCGCAGTTGCGTTCGACGTTGTAGCGATCCGGCCAGACGGCCGGCGTTTCGATGCCGGCCAGCCATTTGCGGTGGTACTTCGGAGCGGCAGCTCCGTCCGAGGCATAGCGGCTGCGGCACGCCGTCAGGAAGATGGCCGCGGTTTCGATGGCAGCCGTGCCGAGCCCGAGCGGCTTGCCCATGCCGAGCTTGTGGCGGAAGTCAGGGGAGGGGGCGAGCGCATAACAGAGCAGTCCCAGTTCGGCCTCGCTCAGGTTCTCGAAGTCGATGTGAAAGTAGAAGGCCGTGCCTTCACGGATCGGACGCACGATCGCTTTCTGATCTTTTTCGGCATCCGGCAACGCCGTGACCCAAGGCTCGCCGGATCCTCGGCCGTGCAGATAGAACTTGCGCCCCTGCGGTGTGTGCCCGCGCAAGCCAAGATCCTTCTTCGCGATGTATGCCGGCGTGCCGTCGCGCCGGAAGTACATGTTCGGCGACGGCGGCTTGGGCGACGAGAGGATTTTCAGTTTCTTCTCGTCGTGCAGCACGCACGCCTGTGGGTCCGCCAGCCGTCCGAATGAAACGACGACGCGTCCGGCCAGAGCCAGGCCTGTGCTGTCGTCCTGCTTGTCCGAGGCACCGGCTGTTTGCTTCGATTTCTTGCTTTCGACGAAGCCAAACATCTGCTCTGCGATCGTCAGCCATTTCCGGGCAGGGTTGAAGGGCAACAGCTCCGATGAGATCTTCTCGAAGAACTCGTATGTCGAGCCGTTGACGCGGTCACGCCAGATCGCCGAAACCGCCAGCCTATCTACGGTCTTGCTGTCGGCGGATAGCTGGAAGAAGACGAGATCGCCATCGCGCAGGCGCAAGTTGTCGCCGTCGTCCTTCAGACTGGCATTGCGGTTCGAGCCTTTGACGGAGAAGGGAATAGCCATGCGCTGTCTCTTAGGCCCGGTCACCTTCGCCAATTGCCGCTTCTGCGACTCGGTCCGCTCTTTTGCCAGCTTGTGAAACTCCTCGATGGCTGTGGCGGCGTCGAGCGCGGCCGTCTTCTCGATGTCCTTTGGATAGGGGATGAAGATTTCGTGCGCCTTTTTCGTGGGAATCTCCGATTCTCGATCGGCGATGCCGAGGATGCGCAGGATTCCGCGGGTGTATTCCGTGGACGATCCGGTCTTCTTCCACTCGGCCTCTGAGACCGGAGGTGCCTGCAATTTCCCGCTGCGGCCGAGCCGCGCGTACCAGAATTCGTTTCGGTTGTCTGCCGACCACGACTTTAGGTCCGCAGTGGCGAGGAAGGAGCCGGGCTTGACCTCGAGGCGCGGCGGTTGGGCCCTCGGCACCTCCTGATATTCATCGACGTAGCTCTTCTGCGGAGCCGCTCCGTTCCGGGTGAGCGACGTCAACGGGCGAATCCTCGTCGCTCCATCGACGATCTCGCCGATGGCCTGAAGGCTCTGATTGGTCGCGCAGCGATAGGAGTAGCTTTCATCCTCCAGCACGCGCAACGCCGAGTTGCTGGCGGCCTCGGCGACGGAGGAGAGCAGACCGCGCAACGTGGTGGCAGGAAGGGCGACCTCTCCGTCTTTTTGCTCAGACCCCGCCGACGGCACACGGAAGGGATGGACCTTCGTGTAGTCGCCCTTCTGTTCCTCGTGCTCCCCGCCGATGACGACCGGACTCTCGGTCTTCAGACGGCAGAGGATGCGTCCGGAGAGCGTTCCCTCCGCGGAGCGCGCGTGGCCGATGCGGTCGACGGCCTTCGCTTTGAAATCGTCCATGGACACATCCGTGTCTCTCCGGCCGCGTTTTGACGGGACGAAGTGGTACGGGTTGAAAAAGGCATCGCCACCGCAGGGTGGGGGCGGCGTCAGCGCCACTGCGGGAGCTGAATCTGCTGCCTCCGATGACAGTTGTTTCTCCGGCGTGGCCAGCGACCGAAGCGCGGCGATGGCCGCGTCGCGCCGGCCGGCATCCGGCCAGCCGATAGTGGCCGTGCACGCGCCGTAGCCTTTGGCCGCACCGAAGCCGAGGGTCAGATGGCCTTCCTGGAGATCGCGAAGGGCAAGGGCGAGCAGCCCGAGCGAAGCGGGATCGTTCTGTGCGTCGACGCGCAAGGTGACGTTGTAGTGCGGCTGCCAGAACGCCTCGGCGTTGAACTTCGCGCTTCCGGCCACGCCTCCTGTGAAGCGGTCGATGGCTACGAGCTCCTGATGAAACGCCTGCGGCCTGTTCGCCAACGTGACCGGCGAAAACCCGATGCGGCTGGCCCAGCCGGGAGCGCCGAAGAGCCGGCAGGGAACGCAGAGCTGCTGCAATGCCTCGGCGGGCTCCTCATCGGGCCTGAGTTGGAGCTGGCAAGCCGAGGGGCTGTTCGGATCGCAGCACTCCACGCCGAGGGTGCGGGCAATCCGCTCCGCCCGCGCACGAAGCACGCCGCGCAGCGCCGAGGGCGGAAGGAGAGGCCGGTCCTCGGCATCAACGCGAGGCGCATGATTCGGCTTCGTTGGTTCGTCGTCTGTCCTCGTCCGGCTCGGATCGTTGATGAGAAACGGTCCGGAGAATTCGATCGAGAGCGCGATCGGGATCGTGGAGTCGTTGCGGCCTCCGTACCTTTTCTGCAATGACAGTACGGTCGCGTCGATCTCGGTGCGGACGACGTCACTAGCGGGGGGAAGGCCTTCGTATCCGGACTTCTTGCTGGCGAGCCACGTTGGCAGGCCGGCCGGATCGAGGACGCGCAGAGTCTCGGACTCCCATGTGAATCGTCCCCAGCCATCGGCGGTGTCGGAGCCGAGGGTGACCGGATCGCCGGCGGCGAAGGCGCGTAGTGCCAGCAGGAGAAGCGCGATCTCGTCGTCATCGAGATCCTGACCGGTGATCGTGACGTCGAAGGTCACGCCCGGCGGGACGTACTCGCGATGGAAGAGCCGCTTGTCGGATGCCGTCCGCGTGTAGCGGTCGATGGCCACCGAGGCGGTCACGCCGGTCCGCCGCTTGGGACACCAGTAGGGTGCGTTCACGCCGGTTGTTGCGGGTTGCGCCGCATCGTCGATGAAGGCGTCGTGGAACTCCGCCTTGCCGCCGGCTGAGCTCTTCCTGTCTTTGTCTTCGAATCCGAAGAGCTGTGCGATGGCTCCCGCCAGTCCGTGCTCTTCAAGCCACGCGCGCAGCACTCCTTTCAGGCTGGTGCCGGGGAGGTATGGCCGATCCTGATGATCGACAGCCACGGCGGCGATCTCAGGATCGTCGCCTTTGCGCTTCCCTTCCGTGATCTTCAAGCCGGGCCGGCTGGTCGTGAGGCCGCTGCCGAGATGAAGGTTGGACCGCGCGGTCAGTTTGCCGTCGATGCGGATGCGGTTCGTGAACATCATGCACCTCCCTTTGCAGCGGCCAGCTCGATGAACGTGCCCGGTATCGGACGGTTCGCGGTGTGGCAGGGAAGGTTGACGGCAATCGTCCCGAAGCCGTCGATCGGCAGGAACGGATTGGTCATCCAGTCGCCGCCGTAGCGGTCCTGCGCCCATTTCGGGAGCGGCAGACCGTGTTCGAGCCAACGCGCCAGCAGCGCTGTAGCGTCCTCCGTCTGACGCAACACGAAAACGCTGCCGCGGTCCGTCAGCAGAAACGCCGCGTAGGGCTTGTCTCCCTGGAAGCGCTTGTGGAGGTACTCGCCGCCGGCGAGCGATTGCCGCGCGAAATAGCGAACCAACTCCAGTTTCTCAGCGGAGAGTTGTTTGAAGACGGCGGCGTAGGCAGCGCGAAGTTGCGTCGCACCGCTCGTCTCGCTGAGCTTCCCTGAGTCGCAGAGAAGGGCCGGCGCCTGCAGGGTGATGATCCACAGGTCTTTCTCGATCGGCGTCAGAAACGATGGAACGTGCTCCGGAAGGATGCTGCCGCTGACCGTGACACGGCCGCGGGCCTTCGATTTGCCGAAACCCTGCACACCGGAAGAATTGTTCTCCGCTCGGCCGATCGAGAGAAGAGCGTTCAATTCGGTGAGAAGCTGCGGACGGTCCTCCGCGCCGACCTTGGCCAGATCGACCGTGCCGTGCCATTGAAAACCGGCTGGAATGACCATCTCGTACGCGAATAGCTGCTCGTCCTTGGCGCGCCTGGTGTCGGCATCGATAGCGGTGCGTACGCGCACCTCGCGGCGCGGTGATGTCGCTTTTCCGTCTTCGCCAATCCAGCCGAATGCGGCCTCGACGTCGGCCTGCTGCTTCCAGTCGATGGCGAACGACGGCGCCCGAAATTGCTGTTTCCCATCTGCCTCGGACGAGAAGATGATCGGCGCGGCGCACAGCGCCACGTCATGCCATTTGTCGTCCTGATCCTTGACCAGCGATAGCGGAGCGGTGACGGGACGCTTTGTCACGCCATGCGCAACCGGAGACGCCGCTGTGAGACGGATGGAGTTGAACCACTTCCCGAGCGTCGTCCATCGCGGAACGGTGCCGTCGATCGGTGCCGAGCCGCGCCGGCCGCCCAGGCTTTGATTGAAGAGCGTGGCCAGGACGCCGCGAATGACCGAACCGGAGATGATCTCCTCGGATTCAAAGAGATTTTTGGCGACGCGCCGCCTGGCGATGCAGAACGGCTCGACCATCTCGATTTGCAGGCTGAGGATCTCGGGAACGATGCCGGCTGCCGGTGTGGCGTCGTCCAGCGATTGCTTGACGAGATCACCGATCGCGACGCCGGCAACGCGGCCGAAGCCGGTGGTCCTTTCCGCGCCGAAGTTGTTGGTCCAGCGGAATGCGTCTTCGAGCTTGCGGGCCGCCGCGGCGTCGTCGGAAACGTCGTCGCCGGAGAACCAGGCCACTTCCCCTCGGAAGACCACCGGCTCGCCGGGCGCGAACGGGCTCTCGATGAATTGCAGGTCCCCGTCGGCGGCGGTTCCCGTCCGGCGATCAATCCGGATGCGGTGCTTGATGCCGTCGCGATTCCCTTCCCCGGCCACGAAGTCGGAGAAACGGAAGCGTGCCCGGTTGGGTGAACGGTCGCTCTCGGCCTCACCGCCGAACCATTCCTCGTAGTCGTCCGCACCGGACAAGTCGCGCCACGACTGCAGCACGCGCCCTTTGACCAGCGAGAAGGGCAGCATGGCCTGGCCCGTTTCGTTGCGGGCGATCGTACTGTCGATCCCGGGCTCGCCGGCCGCGCTCGACTGGGTGAGGATAGGGCCGGTGAGAGTGAGCGTCACGGGCATGCGAACGTATTTCATGCCTTCACCTCCGCCGGCGCCGAGGTCGCGTTCGCGTGCGGTGCGGGGAGGTAATCCCAGAGCTCGGCAAGGTGGAACCATGCCGTGTCGGAGCCGCCGAACGACTTCATCAGCGAGTCGAACTGCCGGCGGCTTTCGTCGTCCAGAAAGGCGTCATCGACGGTCGTCTTGATGAGGGCTCCGACTTCCTTCGAGGCCCCTTCTTTGCGCAGGCCGCGGACGATGTCGTGGAGCTTGTTGTTCGGCAGCCGTGCTTTGACGGCAGCAATGGCTTCGCTGACGGTGGCCATCGAGCTGCCGCTGAGGACGAGGCCTCGCACGCCGGCATCCTTCGGGATGCGGGTCTCACGGAATTTCGCGAGGTTGCCACTGACGAAATCGAATGACTCGAGCACCTGGTAGGCGAATACGTTGCGGTCGTTCGCGTCTGCATCCTTCGCCACATCCTTGGCAATGCCGGCGAGACCGCGGGACAGCTTTGTAATCCGGTGAATGTTGGCTTTGTGATGGCAGAAGACGATTCCGCCGGCGTGCGTTAGCGGAGCGTCGCGGAAGTGCCATTTCGCCGACGCTTCGTAGAAGAGCTGCACGACGCGCCAGCCCTGCCACGCCGGCACGACCCAGATCATTTCATCGCCGCCCCAGAGGAGCGTTTCGAGACGGTAAGGGCCGGCCTTCGGATGGCGGTCTTTTTTTTCTTTGTTGCGATACATCCAGTCGGGATCGTCGTCCATCGACTTCAGCAACTGCTCCAGAACGGCCGTCCGGAAGTTGCGGATCGTTCTATCGTAGTCGCGCTGATCCGACGCACTTCGGCAGAGGCGATTCAGAATCCTGCCGAATTTGTTGCCGTCGAAGTAGATGACCGCCATCTTCGTTTCGAGGTTTTTCCTGGAGGGGTCTTCGCCGGTCAGCTCGGTGAGATCGTGGACGAAGCCGGTCTCCGCAACATGTTCCGCGGCGGGATCGACGGATCGTTTGTCGCGCCGAAGCTCTCTGAGGTAGAAGGCATTCTTCTGCCCTTTTCCGTATGTTCTCCTGGCTATCACCGACGCGCTGGCCGGCTCTCCGCTCTCCTCCGCTGTCGCAGGGCGGATCAGGTCAAACTCGCAGCAGCCTCCCTTCTGCGATGGCGACGGCACAGCCAGAGAAGGAGACGTCATCTGTTGCCAGCGATTGAGCGCGATCAATGACTCGCGGTCGCGGATGAAGTCGTCTGAGGCCGGGATGATGTCGACAGCGATCGTGGCATGTCGCAGCGCGTCATCCTTGTGAAAGTCGTCGACAAGATCGGAGCAGAGCTGCTTCGCTTCGTCGTCGCTGCAATTCACATCAAACAGGCCTGACGAAGCGCCGGTGGAGACGGGGTCAATGGCGATTCCTCGCTTTTCAGCAACGCTTTGTACGCGAGCGGGAACGCCGAGCATCAACAGCCCGCCGCCGCGGACCGTGCTGAGGTCCTGTACGTCCTCTACGAAGTTCCCGAGATTGACGCCCTCGACGCGGAGGCGATAGTTCGTACGCGGCATGACATGGCTCCTTCCGGCAAACGTGCCGGTACTCCCCGGCTGTTCGCAGCGGCACTCTTCGTCAATGCGATCATTAATCATATGGCGGTGCGGTCACAATCATGGCTGCCAACCGCGCAACCCCGTAACCGCGCTATCCTCAAACCACGATGCCCAATCCTCTCGGACTCGGGCCCGGTACGGTGCTCGATGGTAAGTACGAGATCCTCAATCGCCTCGGCGGGGGAGGGATGGGAGACGTCTTCAAGGCCAAGCACCTGCATCTCGATGTCTTTCGCTGCATCAAGGTGATGAAGGAAGGGATGATGTCGGACGCCGGCTATCGCGCCCGTTTCCTGCGCGAGGCGCGGATGGCCACGCAGATTCACCATCCCAACATCGCCGTCGTCCACGACTTCTTCATCGGCGACGGCGGCAGCTACATGGTCACAGAGTTCATCGACGGTACGACCGTCCGGCAGTGGAGCGCCGCGCATGGACGCTTCCCCCTGGCCCTGGCCGCAGACGTCGCCGTGCAGGTGCTGGCCGGACTCGATCACATCCACCGCCGGGGCTTGCTGCATCGCGACATCTCCGCCGACAACGTGATGCTTTCGTATGACGCCGACGATCACCTCGTCGTCAAGATCATCGACCTCGGCATCGCCAAGGACGTCAACACGCCCGCGAGCGAGATGGCCACGCAGGCAGGAATCCTGATCGGCAATCCGAAGTACATGTCGCCCGAGCAGCTTGGCAGCATCGAGGACGGTGAGCAGCTCGATGGCCGCGCCGATCTCTACGGCCTCGGCGTCGTGCTCTACGAGATGCTCCTAGGCGTGCCGCCGTTCATCAGCGAAACGCCGCAGGGCTACATCATGAAACACCTCACCCAGCCGCCGCGCCGCTTTCGCGAAGCGTCGGCTGGCGACGACTGGCCGGCCGGCCTCGAAGCCGTGATCTTCCGCGTGTTGGAGAAAGACCGCCGGAACCGTTACGCCGATGCGCGCGAGATGGCTGCGGCGCTGCAGCCGTTCCTCAGCGCTCCGGCCGGGACGCTCACGCGTGATGCGGTAAACAATATCCGCCGCGGACCGGACCAGACGCTCGCCGGCGCGACTCCTGTCGATACCACCGATGCCAGAGCGCGGATGTTCGAGTTGTCGCTCATCGAAACTGTTCGCGCGAAAGAAGCCGAAGGCGATCGCCAGGCCCTGCAACGGCTCGCGGAGGCGCATCCCCGAGGAACGCCGGTCGGCGACGCCGCGCGCGAGGCACTTGCGCGCGTCGGCCGCGGAGAAGACGAGGAGGCCGTCTTTCAACAGACGTGGGAGTCAGGCACCTCGGCGGCCTGGCAGCAGTTCATCGCCGCACATCCCAACTCCGTGCACGCCGAGGAAGCGAGGCGCTGCCGTCAGGAAGCCGTCGACTTCGAGCTGGCTCTTGCCACCGACACCGCCACGATGTGGCGCGCGTTCGTCAAAGCGTGGCCCGAGGGCCGGCACCGGCTGGATGCGGATATACGCCTGCGGGCGAAGAAGTAGTCGCGCTGATAAACTCCGAGCATGCGTGTCGTTCTGCAGGGAAGCCTTCAACACTTCGCGGCGAAGGAGCTGCTCTCGTTTCTCGGCAGCTCGCACAACGGCACGTTCGATGCGGAATCGGGAGGCCAGCGGCTGCGCCTGGCGATTCGCGACGGCCGGATCGTCGCGGCCGAGGGGGACGGCGATGCAATCGGTGTCGTCGCGAAACTCATCGGATGGAGCGAAGGCACCTTCACCTTCCTCGATGACGTCGCGCTCCCCGAGGGCGCTTCACCGCTGGCGGTGGAGATCGCGGCAGTCGTTGCCGAGGCCGAGGAGCGCAACGCCGAGGCGCGGCGTATCAGTGAGCTGTTTCCCGACGACAGCGTCAAATTCCGCGTCGTCAACCGTCCGCCTGGCGAGATCAACATCACCGCCGAGGAGTTCCAGATCCTCTTCAAGATCGGCAGCGGAAAATCGCTCGCGCAACTGCGGGCTGACAGCGGACGAACCGCCGTCGATCTCTATCCGATCATCAAACGCCTGCAGATGACGGGGCTGATCGAGCCGATGATCGATGCGGATGCCACCACGCGCGAGCCGAAACCGGCGCTCGCTCCGCCACCGCCTGCGCCACCGCCCCCACCCGTGCCCCCACCACCGCCTCCCGAGCCGGAGCCGGCACCTCCACCTCCACCTCCGCCCCCGCCGCCCACCGCGGAGCCCGAGCTGGTAGCCACGCTGACGGCCGACGATGGGACGATGCATCCATTGCTCGAAGAAACGTCGACGGTCGGCCGTACGCCGGCGAACACGATCGCCTTGCGCGACGTGAGCGTTTCCGCAAAGCACGCGCAAGTCGTCCGAACCGCCGAGGGCTTCGTGATCGAGGATGTCGGCAGCCGCAACGGGACCTTCGTCAACAGCGAGAAGCTGACGGAAAAACGCCTCCTCGCCGACGGCGATCTTGTCCGTCTCGGCAAGATCATCCTGACCTTCAACCTCGCCGCCGACGTGCAACGCAAGGAGTCGACGGAGAGGGAGATGATGAAGTAACCGCGGCTTCGCCGCGTTGTCTGCGCCTGGCGGCGCGTTGTCTGCCGGCTTCGCCTTGCGTTGTCTGCGACTGCGCGTGGCCGTCAACCCAAAGGCAGAGTTTATTGACCACGCGCGGCGCGCAGACAACCGACAACGCGCAGCAGGCGCAGACAACGCGCGAAGCGCACGCCGGCGCTACCTCTTCGGCGTGGCTACGACGAGATCGCTGAGCTTACCGAGCCCCGAGTGGGCCAGATAGACCGTCCCGTCGCTCGTGACCGCGGGGTTCCGTGCGCCGGTGTGCGTCGTCACCTTGGCCACCACGGCCAGCTTGCCGTTGGCGTCGACGCGGGCAACGGTGAGTACGCCGGCTTTGGCCGCGCCGACGTACAGCAGGTGCGTGGCATCGCTGTAGTCGATGTCGTCAACGCCGTCGCCGGTATCGACCGATGAGAGCACCGCGCCGTCGTGCGCCACATCCATCACCTCGGCGCGTGCACTGCAGGCGATGAAGAGCTGGCCCGCTTTCTCATCGACGCGCAATCCGTGCGGGCCGTCTGCCCCGCAGGTCGCCTTCCAGGTCGCGACGGTCTTGTGCGTCGTGAGGTCGATGGCCAGCGTCAGGTCCTTGTCTTCCATGTTGGTGTAGAAGCGGCCGCGCTTCCCATCGACTGCGAAGCCCTCGGGATTGCCGTCGAAAGTGAGCTTGGCCTTTTCGTTCAGCGTGACCGCATCAAGGATGCGGATCGACTTATCGCGCGGCGTCGTCACCCACACTTCCTTCGTCGAACCAACGTACGCAAGCCCGTCAGGCATCGAGTCGACCTTGTGACAGGTGCCGCGGACGAGCGTCTTCGGATTCACGGCGCAGACGGTGGAGTCGCCGCGGTTGCCGATGTAGATCGTCCCGCTGCCGATCGTTACCGAGCTGGGACCGACCACGCGCTTCCGTTCGCCGCTCCCCATCTCCGCCGTCGGAAAGCCGGTGATCTGCCGCACTTTTCCGGTGGCGGGATCGACGACATCGACCGCGCCCGTGTTCCCCGCCGGAACCCACACGGCATGCGTGCCGGGATCGAAGATGATGTAGTCCATCCCGATGCCGTCAGCACTGGCGCCCGGCAGGGCTTGCATGGCCACGGTGTAGGCGAGGTCCGCGGCGCTTGCGGACAGACCGATTGAGCAGACGAGGATGAGGAGCGCGCGATTGACGTTGTGCATGAGGGTTCCTTGTATCACGTTGCGATGAACGGCAATTGCCGTTATCGCTTCTTGATCTCTTTCGCGATGGTGATCTTGTATCCGTCCGGATCGTCGACCGCCAACTCGCGTGTTCCCCACTGCGTGTCCTTCGGCTCCAGCGTCAGCGTTCCGCCGTTCGCCTTGATCCGCGCCGCGAGCTTATCGATGTCCTGATCGGTGGTGCAGTACAGCCGCACGCCGACGCCCTTGACCCGATCCCGCCCTTTCTTCCAGTCGTCCTGCCCGATCATGAACGACACGTCGCCGGCGGTCATCTCCGCGCCCAACAGCTTGCCGCCGTCCTCCCACCGCTCACCGACGGTGAAGCCGAGGACGTCGCGATACCAGGCCATGCTCTTCTCGATGTCGTTGACGGTGAAGCTGGGGCTGGCGGCGGTGAGACGGAGGTTGTTGTCCGCCTTCGCCTTCTTCGCGGCCGGCCGTTTCGTCGCACCCTTCGCGGGTGCTTTTGCCTTGGTTGTTTTCTTTGTGGCCATGTCGGTTCTCCTTCGTTTGGATGGGTGAACTATCCCTCTGAGCAATGGGTTCGGTCAACGTGAGGCGGAGAGAAGCCGCGGAGCGGCGATATCTACGTAGCCCAAGGCGTCAGCCTTGGGGAAACAGTTGTGCGAAGAAGTGAGCCGCGGAGCGGCGACATCTCGAAGGCGTTTCACTTCCGAAATGTCGCCGCTCCGCGGCTCGATTATCGGGATGCCGGGTTTCCCAGCGCTGACGCGCTGGGCTAAGTAGATTCCGCCGCTCCGCGGCGCCCTGGAGATTGGACGTTACGACGCCGCAATAGCGGCTCAAGAAGGTAGGGGTGCGAGCGTTTTTTGTGAGCACCCCTGGTCTGCGTTGAAAAACGCGAGTTCTTCGAGCTTGCGAGAAACTGGCTCAATTATCGAGCACCAGTGAGCAAAAGCGCCTGAAAGAAGAACTGGCGCGAATGACTTTCGGTGAGTAGTGCCGAGGATTCAGTGGACGAACCTGCCGCGAGCCCTTCGGGATCATCTCTTTGATCGGCTCCGCGACCGCCAGATCACGGTTACTGAACGACACTACGGCAGCAGAAGGTCGAGAGCGTAGACCTCTTCCACGCTGCGATTGCGAACGATCAGAGGGCTATTGTCCGGAGTAACCCCGCTCCACCCTTGCAACATCCGATAATCGTTCAGGTTGACCAGGCGTTCCAATGCTCCTCCGGGAATGCTCACCCGGAACAACGCTGGATCGCCTACTTCCATGGTGTTGAAGTAGACGTATCGTCCATCGGAAGACCATGTCGGATTGTCGACCGGCAGGCCATTCAACGGGCGCCATTTTGCCGTTGTCAGGTCGAAGAGCATCAGTTTCTGCTCCTTGATCGTCAGGGCGCAGATGAATCGTCCATCGGGTGACCAGCGCGCCGTCCACAAGCCTTCAGAACCCGGTAACGATGAGAGCCGTCGATTGGCCAGATCATAGACATGAATGACTTCCTTCCCGGTCCCGTGAGCGAAGGCGAGCGGTACTTCGCCGAACGCAACCTGCGTTCCGTCGGGTGACCACGTCGGGATCCCTTCCTCCATGTCCGCCGGCGTCAACCCAGGCGCAATGAGCGGCTCGGGAGTCCGACCATCGGCGGAAACGAGGTAGATTCTCCAGACTCCGCCCGGCTGCCATCCGCGGAACGCGATCCACTTCCCATCCGGCGACCATGCGTGACCGCCGGCCTTCATGGGAGCGAAGGTGAGCTGTCGCGTTTCGCTGCCGTCAGCTCGAGCGCGCCAGATCGTCTGGTCAGGCAGGTTTATGTAGGCAACCCACTGTCGATCGCGCGAGAAGACCAGCCACGTGGCCGAGCGTCCTCCGAGATAGGGAATGAACGTTCCCAGACGCGAATCGTAGCGAACCAGCTCGAGCCGATCCTGATTGCCAATTGCGTAGAACCTCTTCCCATTCGGGCTGGAGGTCATCGGGTACCAAGTCTGCAGATCGGCATTCATGAGCAAGGGTTGTTTGGGAGCTTCCCGGAAAAGGCTCCTCCTCTCGTCCAGCGCCCAGATGTCGCTCTTCCTGTCACCGCTGGTCAGGAACATGAAGTATTTGCTATCCGCGGTCCAGCCCACGCAGGCGCAGCCTTGGTGCTTTCCGCTCCAATCGGTAAGCAGGCGATGAAGGTTGATTCCGTCCGAGGCAACTTCCCAGAGTGACTCGAGAGCCGCGTTGTGGCCGGGGTCAGGGACATATAGACAAAAACGGAGCGTTTTCCCATCGGGCGACCAGCGAATGGTCTGCGCTTGTCCGTGAACCGTCGCCAGCCTGTGCGGTTCGCTCCCGTCCGAGTGGGCGAGATAGAGACCCCCCTTCCTCGCATAGGCGATCCACTCCGCATCAGGCGAAAAGACCGCCTCCGAGGTCGTGATGGCGCCGACGCGGCGTGGTGGGCCGCCTCCCAGCGGGAGAGCGAACAGCTCCTTCTCGCCTGTGTCGAATGCGTTGCCACTGACTCGCCCGCCAAGCAGCTCTCGCCGGACCGTGGAAATGTCGGTCATGAAGAAACGGAATGGAGTCGAGACCGGTGTCGCCTCTCGCCCCTGGACCGGCATTGACACCAGAGCGCGGCCCTCGGTGGCTCCTTCGTGGAAATAGAGATTGGAGCCGTCGGTGAACAGCGCGCCGGCCTTTGGCCGATGATCGTCGGTGAGTTGCGTGACTCTCAGAACTCGCGGCGCCGGAGGGGCCGATGGAGCGCGGAGTGCAAGAACGCCGGCGGCGACCACGCCCAGGCCCGCCGCGAGACCGGCGTAACGCGCAAACGTGCGGGATCGGGGAAGGGCGGAGGGGGGGCTCGCCGGAGCTTCGGCAATGGGAGCCGCCGGCGGCGTGCCAACGGAGGACCGAACGCCAGCGCCCTCGGCCGTCTGCGCCACCAGGCCGGCCTCGGGGTCTGAATCGGCGGCCGACACACGGCGCACAGGAGCCGCAAAGCAGTACCCACGCCAGGGAATTGTCTCCACGTAGAGCTTCCCATCCGCCGGATCGCCGAGCTTCGCTCGCAGCCCATGCATGGCAACGGTGAGGGACCCTTCCGCGACATGCGTATCGGGCCAGACTTCGTCGAGGATGGCCTCTTTTTCGAGAAGACGGCCGGCGTGTTTGAGCAGGCAACCGAGTAAGTCCGCCTGCTTTGGCTGCAGGGTGACGCGTTTCCCGCCGCGCGTCAGGACACGGTCTCGCGAGTCGAAACGAAAGGGGCCGAACTCGTAGAAGCAGCCTTCCTCGTCAACCATCGCCCGTCCTAGGGACTTCCTAACAAACTGCTAATCATTCGTTAAAGCCTTCTATCACGAAGAGAACCGATGTTCCAGGCGACCGCAGAGGCTGAATCTCTCCGCCGTGCTTGCGGCGACCCATTCGAACGACATCTGAACGCAAAATGGAGAACACCGATGAAACGAATGTCCCCTTCTTCCGGTTCGCTTCACATTCGGAGGGCCTTCCGCCGCTTCCTCATCACTTTTTCGATCGTTCGGAACAGAACGAGAGTCTCCTCGGGCACTCGGATCGTCACGGCTGCTCTCTTGGCGTGGGCTTTCCTTTGCGTGCCATCTTTGGCCCGTGCACAAGGTACCCAGACCTTACTCTCCGACAATCTCAATAGCTATAGCCCGGGTAGTGGGCTTGCCGGACAAGGCGGTTGGTATCAGGATCCGTCGTCTACGGCTCCGCTGATTCTCTCGACAACGACTCCTCTGGGAAGCGTGGCGGTCGACGGTCTCATACGAACAGGCACCGGAGCCTACGATGGCACGAGTTTCGGAACCGTCAGGCGTGCACTCTCCGGGCCTCTGGACCCCCATGGCATCTCCATCCTTTCCGTCGATGCATATGCATTCAACGCGCACCAGTCGCATGCGGCTGGCATCGGTCTGACAAGCGTTGACAATGCTGTGTACATAGAATCGTATGCTGCCTGGTACCACGCAAATGCACCAGGATGGCAATTCAGCAGTTCGCTAACCTGCTGTAGCGATTTCTTTCATGGTGCGTTCGATGAGCCGGTACGTCTCGAGATCGTTATTGACGGTGGTGCCGGCAAGTATTTTCACCGCTTGACCCATTCTGGCGGTGTATTTGAGACACCACATCGTGACATCACATCTTCCGAAATCGCAAAGCTGACCGAAGTAGTCCTGTTTGAGGACTACAGGGATGTGTATCTTGGAGTTGCTCTCGACAACATTACTGTCACGACCACACCGGTGTCCACAAACGTTCCTCTCGTCTGGACCGAGGTCACACCGATCGGTCCGGCGCCGCCTCCTCAGAACGGCGATCCCAGGGTCAGTTACGACGCCACGAACAACCGGCTGATTGCATTCATCGCGGGCAATCCGGCGATGAACCCGGCGTTGTCATGCCAGGTGTGGATTCTGACGAACGCGAACGGGACAGGTGGAACGCCTCAGTGGACCGAGCTGCAGGCGACAGGTACGCCTCCCAATGTGAACATCGAGTCAACCGCGGTGTACGACCGCGCCGCGAATCGCCTGGTCGTCTACGGCGGCGGGTACGGGTACACCTCGCCCGCGCTCGCGAATATTTGGGTGCTCACCAACGCGAATGGCCTCGGCGGGACGCCGGCTTGGTCGGAGATCCAACCGAGCACCAGCATTGCGCGCGATGGCCACTCGGCGGTCTTCGAGGCCGGCCTCGATCGGCTGATTGCGTTTGGAGGGGACCTGGCGTTCTACGGGACAGCGGGCAACGACACCTATACCTTATCGAATGCAAATGGGCTCGGCGGGTCGTCGCAATGGACGCCATTGTCGCCGGCGGGCTCGCTGCCTGCGGTTCGCAGCGAGCACAGCGCCGTCTACGATGAGGTGACGCATGCGATGACCGTCTTTGGCGGCTGGAACACGCTCAACCCCGGGCTTCGCTATGACGACACGTGGATCCTGGCTCACGCGGACGGCACGAGCGGCACGCCGGCCTGGCAATTGCTGACCCTTTCGCCGCGTCCGAATGCGCGTAGCAAGCACTCGGCGGTTTACGACGCGGTCGGAAATCGGATGCTCGTCTATGGCGGCTCGGATGGGAGCCGCAACCTGGACGACCTCTGGATACTGCATGACGCGAATGGCATTGGAACACCGTTGTGGGAATCGGTCGTGGCGAGCGGTGACCTGCCCGGACCCAACTCCAGACATGGGGCGGTCTGGGATGGTGACCGCCGCATGATCATGATGGGAGGGTCCAACGATTCGGGCGCACACTCCCGGGTCTGGGTCCTGACACTGGGCGGAACGCCGGCTCCAAGTATCCCGACGATCACCTGGTCGAACCCGGCGAACATCCCCTCCGGCACGCCGCTTGGCGGCGCCCAGCTCAACGCCACGGCGTCGGTGCCGGGAACCTTCGTCTACACGCCTGCCGCTGGAACGCTGCTGAGCGTCGGCAGCGGCCAGACGCTCTCCGTGACGTTTACGCCGACAGACCCGACAAACTACACGACAGCGACGGCCAGCGTCTTGATCAACGTCATCGATGCGATTCCGCCGGCAGTAACGGTGGGGATGCCCAATGGCGCGGAGCGGGTGTTTACCGGCACTCCTTATGTGATCAGGTGGGCGGCATCAGACGACGTCGGGATCGTTGCCATCGACGTCGCGTTCTCCGCGGACGGCGGCAGCAGCTTCACACCGATCACCGAATGCACAGGCTTGCCTTCCACCGCTTCACAATGCACATGGATGGCCCCCGGTCCTGCAACGACGCAAGGCCGGATTCGCGTCACAGCGCGGGATGCCGCCGGGAACGTGGGATCAGATGATTCCAATGCGAATTTCACAGTGGTCAGCGGCACGGCTTCGGTGACTGTCACAGCACCGAACACGGCCACAACGTGGCGAATCGGCGACAGCCGCAACATCACGTTCACCCACACGCTGGGGATCGGCCAGGCCGTTGCGATCGAGATCAGCAGGGATGGCGGCGGGAATTGGGAAACCATCAATCCGGCATTCACGACAACGAACGCAACGAGCGGCACATTCAACTGGTCTGTCACGGGACCGGTCACGAGCGCCGCACTGGTTCGCGTCACGTGGCCTGGCAATCCAGCAGTCAATGACGTGAGCAATGTTACGTTCAGCATCATCGAGCGTATTACCGTGACCTCGCCGGATACAGCGGTGACCTGGGCCGTGGGAACCACGCATCCGATTACATTCACGCACAACCTCGGCGTGGGCGATTCCGTGAACATCGAGGTGAGCCGCGACGGCGGTTCGACCTGGAACATGGCCGGGACACTCACGACGACATCGGCGACGTCGGGAAGTTATCCGTGGCTCGTGACCGGGCCAACGACAGCGGACGCGCGCATTCGCATTTCCCGGACCGCCGACAGTAGCGCCGCCGACACCAGCAACGTCAACTTCGTCATCGCTAGTCCCTATGTAATGGTCACCTCGCCGAACACGGGTGTGAGTTGGCGGGTAGGCGATACCCACGACATCACCTTCACGCATAACCTTGGTGTGGGAGAGCCCGTTAACATCGAAGCGAGCCGTGACGGCGGCGCCACCTGGAGTGCGGTTGCCACATTCACCACGACGGCCGCCGCCTCGGGAAGTTATCCCTGGGTCGTTTCCGGCCCCACAACGACGCAAGGCCGTATTCGAATCTCATGGCCCACAGACACCAGCGTCAACGACACGAGCGATGCCAACTTCACCGTCGCCAATTCCTCTGTAACAGTCACCTCTCCAAACACCGCGGTCAACTGGCGAATCGGTGATACCCGGAACATCACGTTCACGCACAACCTTGGCGTGGGGGAATCCGTCAACATCGAGTTGAGTCGTGATAACGGAACGACGTGGAGCCCGATCACTACGTTCACCACGACGGCGGCCACATCGGGAAGTTACCCGTGGGTCGTTTCTGGACCAGTGACGACACAGGGTCTCGTCCGCGTATCCTGGGCCGCCGACACCAGTGTGACCGACGCCAGCAATGTCAACTTCACCATTTCAAATTCCTTCGTTACCGTCACTGCGCCGAACACTGCAGTCAGCTGGCGGATTGGAGATCCTCACAACATTACCTTCACCCATAACCTTGGGGTGGGACAGTCCATGAACATCGAATTGAGCCGCGATGGCGGTGCTACCTGGAGCCCGATCACGACATTTACGACAACGTCGGCGACATCGGGAAGCTATGCGTGGACCGTTTCCGCACCGGCGACAGCTCAGGGCCGCGTGCGCGTTACGTGGGCTTCCGACGGTGCTGTGACGGATATCGGCGATATTAATTTCACAATCACGCAACCGATCGCGATTACGGTTCCGAATACTGCCGTTACCTGGGGCCTCGGCTCGACTCGCCAGATTACATGGACGCACAATCTGGGGATGGCCGAGACCGTGAACATCGATGTCAGCCGTGATGGGGGTACGACGTGGACCGCAATCGCGGCTGGTGTACCGAACGCAACCACGACGACGGGGACGTATACATGGATCGCCTCCGGTCCAACGTCGACGCAGTCGCGCATTCGAATCAGTCAAGCAAGCGATCCGACGCTCAACGATGTGAGCACTGTGAACTTTACGATCGCGAATCCGTCGCTGAGCATCACGGCGCCCAAAACGGCCGTAACGTGGGTCATCGGAACCACCCAATCGATCAACTGGAACCACAACCTTGGGACTGCCGCGCTTGTCAACATCGACATCAGTCGTGACGGAGGGCTGACATGGACGTCAATCGCAACCGCGGTTCCAAACTCCGGCGCGACCACCGGTACTTTTAGCTGGGTTGTAGCGGGGCCGGCAAGCAGCACATCGAGAATACGAGTAGGCTGGACAAACGGCCCGGCAAACGATATCAGTAATACGAACTTTACGATTCAGTAGCGCTAGATTGGCCAGATGTACGCAGATAAGAAGTCGGTCTTATCGGCGTACATCTGCGCCATCTGCGGATGAAAACGCCCTCACCCCACCTTCCCTCCCGTCCTCACAACCTCCGCGTAGAACTTCGCGCTCTCCTTCAGCGTTCGCTTCAGTGTCGCGAAGTCGACGTGCACGATGCCGAAGCGTTTGGTGTAGCCGAGGGACCATTCCAGGTTGTCGAGGAGGGACCAGACGAAGTAGCCGCGGACGTCGGCGCCTTGTTCGATGGCGCGGTGGACGGCGAGGATGTGCTCGCGAAGGTAGTGGATACGGAGCGGGTCGTCGACCGTGTTGTCGATGGCGACCGGGGGGTCGTAGAAGGCGGCGCCGTTTTCGGTGACGTAGATCGGCGTCGGGCCATAGCGGTCGCGGAACCAGAGCAGGACGTCGGTCAGGGCGGGGGCGTGGACCTCCCATCCCGTCTCCGTATAGATCGAGCCTGGCTGGCGGACGCGCGCGGCCCGTTCGATGATCTGCGCGGGATCGTTCTTCGTTACGGCGCGAAGGTAGTAGTTGATGCCGACGAAATCGAGCGGTTGTTTGATCAGATCGAAATCGGCGGCGGGGAACTCCGGCCACGCTTCGCCATACAGATCGGCCATCTCCTCGGGGTACCGGCCGCGGAAGACCGGATCGAGGTACTGGCGGTTCATGTAGGCGTCGGCGCGGCGGGTGGCGGCGAGGTCCTCCTCGCTTTGTGAGTCGGGGTATTTCGGCTCGATGTTCACCACGATGCCGATGGCGTGTTTGGCCACGGTGCGGTAGGCCTCGACGGCGCGGCCGTGGGCGCGCAGGAGGTTGTGCGAGGCGATCGGCGTCTCGAAGAGATTGCGGTGGCCGGGAGCCAGCACGCCGTGGAGGTAGCCGCCGTCCGTCACGACCCACGGCTCGTTGATCGTGGCCCACCATTCGACGGTGTCGTCGAGGGCCTTATAGACGACAGATGCGTAGTCGGCGAACCATTCCGCGACGTCGCGGTTGAGCCAGCCGCCGCGGTCGTCGAGGGCGGCGGGAAGGTCCCAGTGATAGAGCGTCGCCATCGGGAGGATGCCGGCTTCGCGAAGGGCGTCGACGAGTCTGCGATAGAAGTCGAGTCCCTTCTGATTCACGCGCCCGGTCCCCTCGGGGAGGATGCGGCTCCACGAGATGCTGAAGCGATACGCCTGCATGCCCAGATCGCGCATGATGCCGACGTCGTCCTTATAGAGATGGTAGTGATCGCAGGCGACGTCTCCGGTGTCGCCGTTGGTCATGCGTCCGGGGGTGTGGCTGAAGCGATGCCAGATGCTCGGGCCGGCGCCATCGGCGAGCGGTGCTCCCTCGATCTGGTAGGCCGCGGTTGCGGAGCCCCAGACAAAGCCATCGGGGAAGCGGACATCGGTCATCGGTTCATCTCCTGATTGACAGCCGTTCGAATTGTGAGTAGCGTACCGCAAAATGTAACCGTTTACATTCGAGGGCCGCGAAACGCAAATGCCGAGCCGACCGGATGTCCGAAAAGTCCGACGCCGCAAGATCGCGGCGGTGGCGACGATTCATGACGTCGCCGCACGGGCGGGGGTCTCGGTGGCGACGGTCTCGCGCGTTCTGAACGGCAAAGAGCTCGTGCGCGAGGAGACATCGCGGCAGGTTCGCGCGGCGGCCAAGTCGCTGCGCTACGTTCCCAACGTCGCCGCGCGGTCGCTCAGCATCCGGCGCAGCCAGACCATCGGCATCGTGCTGCCGGACGTGCATGGCGAGTTCTTCTCCGAGGTCATCCGCGGGATCGATCTCGCCGCGCGTGCGGAGGGGTACCACATCCTCGTCTCCGGCTCGCACAGCGATCCGGGCCAGATGCTGGAAGTCGTCGAGACCATGCGCGGGCGCGTCGACGGGCTCGTGGTCATGGCGCCGGACGTCACCATCGCCCCGCTCGAAGAGCTGCCGAAGATGCCGGTCGTGCTCCTGAATTCATCGGGTGTCAACGGTGACGCCATCACCATCGACAACTACGGTGGAGCGCGGGCGATGATGCGTCACCTGCACGAGCTCGGGCATACGCGCATCGCCTTCGTCTGCGGGCCGCGGCACAACGCCGACGCGCGCGAACGGCTGCGCGGCTACCGTCACGCCATGCGCGGGACGGCCGCGAAGTCGCTGCGCGCGCTCGAATGGAGCGGCGACTTCACCGAGGAGTCGGGGTTCGCCGCAGGCAGCAGGATCGCCGCGCAGGCAGCGCGGCCGACCGCGGTCTTTTCCGCCAACGATTCGATGGCGGTGGGTGTGCTGGCGTCGCTGGCCGCGGCCGGGATCAAAGTCCCTGAGGCCATGAGCGTGGTCGGGTTCGACGACATACCGATCGTGCGCTACGTCGCGCCGCCGATGACGACGATGCGCGTCGACATCGCCGAGCTCGGGAGGCGCGCCTTCGCGTTGCTGCTCGATGCCATCACCGATCCGGCGGCGCACGCCTGCCGGCATGAGCGCGTCGGAACGACCCTCGTCGTGCGCGGTTCCTGCATGGCCCCAATGAACGCAACCAAAGTGAGCACGCAACCGCATCGGGCGGCGCGTGGCCGGAGTAGCAGCCTTAACAAAGGAGAGGTTTCATGAGAAGAACATTCGTTTTTGTAGCAATGACATTGTTGATCGTGTCGATCGCAGTGTCGGCTGCCGCACAGTTGACGACGGCCACGATCCACGGGAGGGTGGCCAATGCGAACGGCACGGCATTGCCCGCCGCGGAGATCGATGCCGTCAACGCGGCCAGCGGCTTCGTTAGGACGGCGATGTCGGGGCCGGATGGTTCCTACACGATGGCCGGCATCAGTCCGGGCGTTTACAACCTTGTCGTCGCTGCCCCCGGCTTCCAGGCGCGCAACGAGACGGTGCAGGTTCTGCTCGGACAGAACGTCGAGCTGAACTTCGTAATGTCCGCTGATGCGTCGATGAACCAGACCATCACGGTCGTCGGAAACCAGCTCGTGGAGACGCGGACCTCCGAGGCCGCCACGAACGTGACGCCGCAGCAGATGGAGAACCTGCCGCAGGGCGACCGCAACTTCCTCAACTTCGCCCAGCTCGCCCCCGGAATTCGTCTGTCGACCGATCCGCAGAGAAAGACGATCGCCGGCGATGCGCAGCCGGCCGAGCAGACCAATGTCTTCATCGACGGCGTCAGCTTCAAGAACGACGTGCTGCAAGGGGGCCTGGTCGGACAGGACTCCAGCCGCGGCAATCCGTTCCCGCAGAACGCCGTGCAGGAGTTCCGCGTCATCACCCAGAACTTCAGCGCCCAGTATGACCACGCCTCCAGCGCCATCATCACCGCGGTGACGAAATCAGGCGGAAACCAGTTCGAGGGGAACGCCTTCTACTATTACCAGCCGAAACAGTGGGTGGCACCGACCACGAAGGGCTTCCAGTTCTCGACGCTGTCGACGAATGCGTCATACCACCGCTCCCAGCCGGGGATCAGCTTCGGCGGGCCAATCATCAAGGACAAGCTCAACTTCTTCTTCTCGTACGAGGGTGTTGACGAACACGCCACCACCTTCGTGAACAGTCTCAACATTCCTGGGAATCCCCAGCCGGCTGGTACGTTCGCCAGTCCGTTCAAGTCCAACCTCGCCTTCGGAAAGGCGAGCTGGCAGCCGGACAAGAATCAGACGATCGACATCTCCGGCAACTACCGCCGCGAGCACGAGACGCGTGACTTCGGCGGCACGACCTCCTTCCAGTCGGGCACCGATCTGAGGAACTGGGTCTACGGTACGACGGTGCGCGATCAATGGAACAATGCCAGTGCCCTCAATCAGGCCACGTTGAGCTGGCAGGACTACGGCTGGAATCCGACGCCGCTCAATCCGAACCTGGTCGGCCTCAATTTCTTTGGACTTGGCCGCGTCGGCGGCAACAGCACGACGCAGAAATTCGATCAGCGCCGCATCGAGCTGCGTGACGACTTCAACTTCGCGCCGATGCAGTGGCACGGCGAGCACGCCTTCCAGATCGGCGGCAACTTCGACAAGATGCACTACAGCATCAACAAGAGCCTGAACGGCAACCCGGAGTTCGACTTCAATGTCGATCCGGCAAACGGCCTGACGTTCGCGCAGCCCTTCCAGGCCGTGTTCGGTTTCGGCAACCCCATCCTCAAGACGAACAACAATGAGTACGGGATCTATGGCCAGGACAGTTGGACCGTGAACAAGAACCTCTCGGTCACGCTCGGGCTTCGTTGGGATTACGAGTCGCACATGCTCGACGAAAACTACGTCACGCCGGCGAACATCGTGGCCGGGCTGACCGGGAAGATCGACCCGAGTTATTTCTCCAATGGCAGCCAGCGCAAGCCGTCCAAGGACGAGTTCCAGCCGCGTCTCGGCTTCTCCTATGACGTGACCGGCGAGAACAAGACCATCGTATTCGGCGGCTTCGGCAAGTACTACGACCGGATCTTCCTCAACGCCACGCTCGACGAGCGCTATCGGCTGCAGTTCCCGGTGTACAACATCCAGTTCTCGCCGACCGGCGCGCCGCGCAACGGCGGTGCGACCATCAAATGGGATCCGGCATTCTTTACTCTGGCCGGTCTCAATGGCCTCATCGCCTCGGGCAAAGCGCAGCCCGAGGTCTATCTTCTCAACAACAACACCAAGCCCCCGTACTCGAACATGTTCAACCTCGGCGTCCGTCAGACGCTCGGAACCTGGCTCGGCTCGCTCAGCTACGACGGCGTGCGCGGCTACCATGGCTTTACCTGGCTGTCTGCAGCTCCGGACGGCCTCTGCTGCGCCCAGCTCATACCCGGCCTCGGCAACATCATCAAGTCCGACCCGGTAGGAAAGCGCTACTGGTACAACGCCATTCAGGCCAAGCTCGACAGGCCGTACACGACCCAGTCGCACTGGGGTGCCACCTTCGCCTGGACTCACGGACGGGCGCAGCAGACGGGCAACGATCTCTTCAGCCTCGACTTCCCGAGCGCTGCCGCGTACGGCAAGCATGATGTGCCGGGCTCGGAGCGCGACCGCATCACGGCCACCGGCATCTTCGGGCTGCCGTGGGACATTCGCCTCAGCACGATCGCGTCGTTCGGATCGGGCCAGTTCACGAACCTCCTCGACTTCACGCAGGGCTTCAGCCTCGCCAACCGCGAAACGACGCATCCGTTCTCGAAATCGATCACGCCGCCGAAGACCGGTGGATTCGCCGACCGTAACGTCGATCTCAAGGCCGAGAAAGATTTCGCCACGTTCGGCCGCACCTCGGTCGGAATCATCGGCGGGGTGTACAACGCCTTCAACTGGACGAGCTTCGGCTGCCTCAACGCCTTCATCGGACCGCCGCCCTCGGACGATCCCCAAAATACGAGGGCTCTTGCCAGTCTTGGCCAGCCGAACTGCGTCATCCGTCTCGGACGCAGGGAGGAAGTTGGTTTCAAAGTGAACTTCTAAATACGAACGGAGCGCCGGCGATGTGTCGCCGGCGCTCTGTGATTTAGTGGATTAGTAGATTAGTGGACTAGTAGATTCGTGAATCAGTGGATCAGGTATGTGGATTCGCTGGCACACTGTTTCGTCGAGAGCCCTTCTCCCCCGCGGTCTCTTGCGGGGGAGAAGGACTCTCGACGAAACGGTATGGCAGGAACTTCAAGACTAATCCACTAATCCACTCTCACGGCGATGCGAAAACTTACGGCACTCCTGGCGCTCGGTCTTTTGCTCGCCTCCTGCGCGAATGCGCCCGTGCGGCATCGCGCCGTCGTCCCCACGCCGGCCGACACCGCAATGCTCGATGACGTCGAGCGCCGCAGCTTTCACTTCTTCTGGGATCTCGCCGATCCCAACACGATGCTGGTCCCCGACCGATGGCCGACACCGTCGTTCTCCAGCATCGCCGCGGTCGGATTCGGGCTTACCGCGTACGGCATCGGCGCGGAACGCGGGTATGTGACGCGCGAGGCGGCGGCGGAGCGCACGCGGGCCACGCTGCAATCGCTGCTGGCGATGAAACAGGGGCCTGAGCCGCGCGGTATTTCCGGCTATCACGGGTTCTACTACCACTTCTTAGATATGAAGAGCGGCGAGCGTTTCGAGCCCGGTGATGGAGGCAACATTGAGCTCTCGACGATCGACACCACGCTGCTCGTCGCCGGCGCGCTCTTCGCGCAGTCGTATTTCGATCGCGATAACTCCGCTGAAGCCGATATCCGGCGCGATGCGGAAACGCTGTATGAGCGCGTCGAATGGACGTGGGAGGAAGTGCGGCCGCACGCGGTGAGCATGGGATGGACGCCCGAGAACGGCTTTCACACCTACGACTGGCGCGGCTACAACGAGGCCATGATCCTGGTCATCCTCGCCCTCGGCTCGCCGACCCATCCCGTCGAGCCGTCGGCCTGGACCACCTATCACTCCACGGACACGGTCGGCACGCTGTACGGCCAGCAGTTCGTCCAGTTCGCGCCGCTGTTCGGACATCAGTACTCCGAGGTCTGGATCGATTTTCGAGGGATCACCGAGCCGGTCATCGGCGCGCAGGGGATCGACTGGTTCGAGAACTCGCGGCGGGCCGCGCTCGCGCAGCATGCGTACGCGGTGGAGAACCCGGACGGCTGGCGCGACTATGGCGACCGCATCTGGGGCCTCTCCGCGTGCGACGGACCGATGGACGCGACGGTGACCATCGACGGCCGTCCGCGCGCGTTCCACTCCTACACCGCGCGTGGCGTGGCGCGGAACGACATCCGCGACGACGGCACCATCGCCCCGACCGCCGCGGCCTCATCGATCGTCTTCACTCCCGAGCTCTCCATCCCCGCCATTCGCGAGATGTCGACCCGCTACGGGTCGAACCTCTATGCCCAGTACGGATTCCTCGACGCCTTCAACCCGACCTTGCGCACCACCGAGCAGCTCAAGCACGGCCGCATCTCTCCCGATAACGGCTGGTTCGACGTCGACTACCTCGGCATCGACGAAGGGCCGATCGTGGCCATGATCGAGAACTACCGCAGCGAGTTGGTGTGGAAGACGATGCGGAAGAATGCGCATGTGATCCGCGGCCTTCAGCGCGCCGGGTTTACGGGCGGGTGGCTGAAATGAAGGCAGAAGGCAGAAGGCAGAAGGCAGAAGGGGGCGAAAACCAGAAAGCAGAAACTGGAAACCAGAAGTGTCCGAGCGATCTGTCGCGCCGATTTCTGGTTTCTGGTTTCTGGTTTCTGGTTTCGACTCCCCTTCTGCTTTCTGCCTTCTGCTTTCTGATTTTGCAGTGCTCGGCACATCCGCGCGACCAAAGAGAACACCTCGAATTCTGGGCCCTCGGTTCCGAGGGCGAGCTCGTGGCGAAACTCATCCCCGAGTTCGAGCGGCGCAATCCGGCCATTCATGTCGTCATCCAGCAGATTCCGTGGAACGCCGCGCATGAGAAGCTCCTCACCGCCTACGTCGGTGAGGCAACGCCGGACGTTTCGCTGATGGGGAACACCTGGATGCCCGAGTTCGTGGCCATCCGTGCCTTGGACGACCTCGGGGCGCTGGCCGCGTCGCCGACAGTCAAGCAGGACGACTACTTCCCCGGCGTCTGGGCCACCAACGTCGTCGGCGGCACGCTGTACGGCATCCCCTGGTACGTCGACACGCGCGTGCTCTTCTACCGCAGCGACATCCTGGCCGCGGTCGGCTTTCCGCATGGCCCGCGCACGTGGGCGGAGTGGCGCCAGGCGATGACGCGCATCCATGAGCAGGGGAGGTGCAAGTGGGCCATTCTCATCCCGACCAATGAATACGAGCCGATGACCGTACTGGCGCTGTCGGCGCATTCAACGCTGCTGACGCCCGACGGTACGCGCGGAGCCTTCGCCCAACCGCAGTTCGCCGACGCTTTCAACTTCTACGTCAGCTTCTTCAGCAATGGTTTTGCTCCGAAGGTGAGCAACAGCCAGATCGCCAACCTCTATCAGCAATTCGCTCAGGGCGACTTCGCCATGTACATCACCGGACCGTGGAACGTCGGGGAGTTTCGCCGCCGCCTGCCGCCGGAGATGCAGGACAAGTGGGCCACCGCGCCGCTTCCGGCGCACGATGCCGGCGAGCCGACCGGGATCTCGATGGCCGGCGGCGGCAGCCTGGTGGTCTTCCGCGCGTCGAAGCACAAGGCGGCCGCCCGCAAGCTGATCGAATTCCTCTCCGAGCCGGCGCAGCAGGTGCGCTTCTACGAGCTGACCGGCGATCTCCCCGCGCGCCGCAGCGCCTGGCTCTCTCCCGTGTTGGCGAACGACACCCGCTTTCTGGCCTTCCGCGTCCAGTTCGAACGCGTCGCGCCGCTGCCGAAAGTGCCCGAGTGGGAGCAGATCGCCACGGCGATCTACGACCGCGGCGAAGCCGCCGCCAGAGGCACGGTGACGCCATCCGTCGCGCTCACCCAGCTCGATGCGCGCGCCGATGAGTTATTAGAGAAGCGACGGTGGATGTTGACGAGGTCTCACGGTCTCTCGGTTGCGCGGTCTCGCGGTGGAGACTTCGCACACACACAGATGGGGGTCGCAGACGCTGCTCTAACGCCGAGAGCGTGGCGGATTTTGACGGGGTCTCGCGGTGGAGACTTTGCGCATACACAGATTGAGGTCGCCGACGCTGCTCTAACGCCGAGAGCCTTCTCCCCCCGCGGGTTTTTGCGGGGGGAGAAGGTGCCGAAGGCGGATGAGGGGGGCGCATACGCGGTGTGCGCGATCTACCGACGTTCCGAGATCGCCCCCTCATCCGCCTGTCGGCACCTTCTCCCCCGCAAAAACCCGCGGGGGAGAAGGGCTCTCGACGTAAGGGAGTGGCAAGAGGTCCAACACCGCGAGACCGCGCAACCGCGAGACCGCGCAACCGCGATACGAGACCGCGAGACCGCGCAATGAAGAACAACGAAGCCCGCGCCGCGCTCCTTTTCCTGGCACCGGCCATCATCATTCTCTCTCTCTTCTTTTTCCTCCCGGTCATCGCCGGGTTCGCGCTCAGCGTCACCGACTTCGATCTCTACACGCTCGGCGACGTCCACAACCTTCGCTTCGTTGCTCTGCGCAACTACCGTGAGCTGTTCGCCAATCCGGTCTTCTGGACGGCGTTCGGCAACACCATGTACTTCGCCCTCGCCGGCGGGCCGCTCACCGTGGCGGTCTCGCTCTTCGCCGCGCTCCTGGTCAACGCAAAGCTGACGCGCTGGAAGGCGCTCTTTCGGACCATCTACTTCGCGCCGGTCGTGACCACGCTCGTCGCCGTCGCCGTCGTCTTCAAGTACCTCTACCATCCGCGCTTCGGCATCATCAACATCGCCCTCGGCGCGCTGCATCTGCCGCAGCCCGACTGGCTCGGCGATCCCCACTTCGCCATGCCGGCCATCATCCTGCTCGCCGTCTGGAAAGGCTTCGGCTACACGATGATCATCTTCATCGCCGGCCTGCAGAACATCCCCGAGGAGCTGTATGAGGCGGCCAGACTGGATGGGGCGGGGGCGTGGGGACAATTCCGGCACGTCACGCTGCCGATGCTCGGGCCGACCTTCCTATTCGTCGGTGTCGTCGTCGCCATCGGCCAGCTTCAGATCTTCGCCGAGCCGTACGTCATGACCCAGGGCGGTCCGCTCAACAAAACGCTCACCATCGTCATGATGATGTACCAGCAGGGCTTCAAATTCTGGCGGATGGGATACGCCGCCGCGGTGGCCTTCATCCTCTTCCTCGTCATCGGCGCGGCCACGCTGCTGCAGATGCGGCTCGGAGAGAAGCGATGACGCGGCGCGGCCAGTCGATGGTGCTGCATGCCGTCCTCATCGCCGGCGGCCTGCTCACCCTCTTTCCGCTCCTCTGGATGCTCTCCGCGTCGTTCATGTCCAACGGCGAATCGACCACCTTTCCGCCGCATCTCGTGCCGCACGCCGCCACGCTGGCGCAGTACCGGGCGCTCTTTCTACGGTTAAATATAGGTCGAGCGTTCCTGAGCAGCACCATCGTCGCGGCGACGGTCACCGTCTGCTCCGTCCTCTTCGGCTCGATGGCCGGATACGCCTTCGCCAAACTTCGCTTCCGCGGGCGGGAGAAGAGCTTCGGATTCCTCCTCACCGCCATCATCGTCCCGCCGCAGGTGGGGATGCTGCCTCTCTTCCTGCTGATGAAGACCCTGCACCTGGTCAACACCTACTGGGGGGTGATCATCCCGTCGATGGTCACCGTCTTCGGCATCTTCCTGATCCGCCAGTTCATGCTCTCCGTGCCGCAGGAGTTGCTGGAAGCGGCCCGCATCGACGGCGCCGGCGAGTTTCGCATCTACTGGTCGGTGGTCATGCCGCTGGCGCGGCCGATCCTGGCCACGCTGGCCACGTTCATGTTCATGTCCACCTGGAACGATTTCATGTGGCCGCTGATCATCCTCTCCAACCAGTCGCACCACACCCTTCCGGTGGCCCTGGCCAACCTTCTCGGCGAGCACGTGCTGGACGTCGAGCTGATGATGTCCGGCTCCGTGGTGACCGTGCTCCCGGTCCTGATCGTCTTCCTCATCCTGCAGCGCTACTACATCGCCGGACTGATGGTCGGAAGCGTGAAGGGTTGAGATAAATCCAGACACCGCGCATGAATCGTACTTCGTTTGTCCGTGTTACTCTCGTGACCTCAAATAAACAAAAGCGAACGCGGCGATGGCGCCGCGAGAGGAGCTTCGAATGTCCGGAATCGATCGCTTCAATCGACGTACGATTCTTGTCGCATCCGCGATGGCGGCCCTCCTGCTCCTCGTCGTCGCCAGCGATGGCAGCGCCCAGAGTTGTACGGGCTTCGTCGTTACCGGATCGGCCAGCGCAAA
Organism: Thermoanaerobaculia bacterium; assembly: GCA_017883235.1. GTDB lineage: Bacteria > Acidobacteriota > Thermoanaerobaculia > Gp7-AA8 > Gp7-AA8 > JADGNZ01. Next base: position 33,778 of record JADGNY010000064.1, read on the forward strand.
CTGGACTGATATCTCCACGCTTTGGAGCCCCTCGGGCAGCTATCCGGGCCGTGACATAAACTGCGACACCGCCAGCGACACCACCAACACCGCGAAGACGATCGTCGTCGACAGTGCGATCCCGTTTCCCATCAGTGCACTCAATCTCTCCTGCGGCGTACCCGGCTGCATCATCGACATTCAGGCCGGCGGATCGCTGACGCTGGCCGGCACCGGCACGATCGGCAGCGGATCGAAACTGAGGGTCAGCGGCGGCGCGCTCACCATCGCCGCGGGAACAACGACCTTCCAGAGCGGCTCGCAGTTCGAGTTCACCGCCGGCACCGTCGACATCCAGAGCGGCGCAACGGTCGACTTCCCGACCGGCAGCAGCGGCATGACCTCCGGCGGCATCCTCTCCGGCGACGGCACGCTCTCCATCACGGGCGGTACGCTCAACATCGGCGCCGTCACCTCGCCGGGCACCTTCCTGCTCAATGCCGGCACGCTCGACGGCCCCGGCTTCCTCTCCATCCGCAACACCTTCTTCTGGGACGGCGGCACGATCATGGGCAGCGGCGGCGCGGAGCTCGCCGGCACCGGCAGCGGCACGCTCTCCGGCGCCATCGGTCCGATGCTGCTCGATACCCGCACGTTCAACAACTACGGCACGCTCGACTACCCCGCCACCACAAACCAACTGCATCTCAACAACAACGCCGCCTTCAACACCTACGGCACGTTCTCGTTCGACGGCGACGGCGGCATCATCGCCGACGGCCCCTCGTCCGTCGGCATCTTCCCGAACGGGATGATGCAGAAGCACAACGGCACCGGCGTCTCCGTCATCCAGCCGGCGGCGACGAACAACGCCACGGTCTTCGTCACCAGCGGAACGATCGAGTTCGCGGGGAGCGGCACGCATACAGGCAGCTTCATTGCCGGCGTTGGCAGCGCGAGCACAGGGACGATCGCCTTCAGCGCGCCGTCGACCGCCATCAACGGCGCCGTGTTCGGCGCCGGCAACATCAGCTTCCCCTCGGGGTCCACCGACTACAACGGCTTCGGCTACTCGGTCGGCGGGAAGACCTCCATCACCGGTGCCACCCTCACCGTCGATGCCGGCATGTCCACGAACGGTTTCGAGTTCGACTCCGGCTTGATGAACATGATCGCCAACTTCGACATGTCGGGCACCGGCACCTGGTCTGGCGGAACGATCGCCCAGGACGACGGCACGTTCGTCGTCGATGCGGCCGCCACGCTGACCATCGACTCCGCGAACGGCGTGACCAAGCTCGATACCGCGGTGATGCAGAACGACGGCACGATCCTCTACACCGCCGGCTCGCTCGCTCTCAGAAAGCGCCGCGTCCGCGCACTCACGATCTCCTCCGGAAACCTCGAGCTCAGCAACGGCTCCACGATCTTCAACGACGGCACCTTCAACATCGAGACCGACACGCAGATCGCCAGCACCACCGGCGTGACCATCGGCTCTTCGAAAACGAGCGCAACCGGTTCCGTGACGACATCCGCGCAGGGACACGGACGCATCTCAACGCACCGCGCCCGGACACTGAGCAAGCATCCCATCGCGCTGTGTGGATGTCCGAACGACATCCAAAACTCCGGCACCCTGGAGAAAACGGCGGACAGCGTCACGACCGACTTCGGCCCCGCCTTCAGCAACTCCGGCGCCGTGAAGGCGCTGGCCGGAACGATTCACTTCCTCGACGGCTACACCCAGACCGGCGGCTCGACCACCCTCGGGCCGGGCGCCATCAGCGTGGCCTCGCCGGGCAACTTCGACATGCAGGGCGGCATCCTCGACGGCGCCGGTACGCTCACCGCCGACGTCGCCAACTCCGGCGAGATCAAGCCGGGAACGACGTCGACGACCGGCGTCATCAACATCACCGGCAACTACACCGGCGGCTCCACCGGCATCGTCACCGTCAAGCTGGCCGGATCGGCCGCAGGCCAGTTCGATCAGGTCAACATCACCGGTACAGCCACTCTCGACGGCACCTTCAACGCCACCTTCCTCGGCGGCTACATCCCGACCACCGGTACCACCGCCTGGCAGGTGATCACGTACGCCAGCCACTCCGGCTCGTTCGCCACCCAGAATCTTCCGACCTACTCCACCGGCACGGTCACCTCCGCCACCAACCCGACCTCGTTCGATCTCACCGCCGTCACGCCTCCCTCGGCCGACCTGAAGCTGGTCATGAACGGTCAGGCCAGCGTCGATGCCGGCGCGTCATTCAGCTATACGATCGACGTCTCCAACCTCGGCCCCGATCCCACCAGCGGCACGATCACCGTCTCCGACACGCTCCCGGCCGGCGTGACCGGCGCCAGCGGATCGGGCACCGGCTGGAGCTGCGGCGCCCCCGCCGGCGGCATCATCACCTGCACGGCCCCGGGACCGCTGGCCAGCGGCCTCGCCCTGCCGACGCTGACGATGGCCATGACCGCGCCGATCGTCACCGGCAACATCACCAACAGCGCCACCGTCTCCGACGGAATCGCCGATGCGAACGCTTTCAACAACACCGCAAGCGTCACCACCAACGTCGGCCCGCAGGCCAACCTCTCCATCACCAAGAGCGGCCCCGTCTCGGTCAACGCCGGCCAGAACATCGTCTATACGATCACCGTCACCAACGCCGGACCGACCGCCGCGACCGGGACCGTCGTCAGCGATCCCACCCCGGTCGGCATCGCCTTCATCTCGAACGGCAACGGATGCACGACCGCCTTCCCCTGCAACCTAGGCACGCTCAACCCCTCGGAGTCGGTCACCATCACCTCGACGTACAACGTCCCGAATTCGTATTCGGGCGGCCCGGTCTCGAACACGGCAACCGTCTCCTCCGCCGTCAACGATCCGAACCCCAACGACAACAACGCCACCGCAACGACCATCGTCGCCGCCGCGGCGGGCAATGCCGACGTCTCCGTCACCAAGAGCGGGCCGCCGTCGGTGACGCTCGGCTCCAACATCTCCTACACCATCACCGTGACCAACTCCGGCCCGGCATCGGCCGCGAACACCTTCGCCGACGATGCCACCCCTCCCGGCCTCACCTTCGTCGGCAACACCGGCGCCTGCAGCGGCCCCTTCCCCTGCGCGCTCAACACGCTCGCCTCCGGGCAGTCTGTGGTGATCATCGCGACCTACAACGTCCCGGTCAGCTATGCCGGCACGACCATCAGCAACACCGCCACGGTCAGCACCTCATCGCCTGAGACCGACACCGCGAACAACAGCTCCACCGCGGTGACGCCGATCTCCACGGTCAGCGTCGCCGATCTCAGCGTGACCAAGAGCGGACTTGCCGAGGCCAATCCGAACAACATCGTCGACTTCACCGTCATCGTCACCAACAACGGTCCGGGCACCGCCACCAACACCGTGGTCAACGATCCGACCCCGGCCGGTCTCACCTTCATCTCCAACAGCGGCGCCTGCGCCACCCCGTATCCCTGCCTCCTCGGGTCGCTGCTCCCCGGCCACGCCGTGGCCATCTCCAGCCGTTATCGCGTCTCGGCGACCGGCGGCTCGATCACGAACACCGCCTCGGCCGGCAGCTCCGCCACCGATCCGGTCCCGGCCAACAGCAGCGCCTCGGCGTCGATGATCATCACCCCCGGCATCTCCTGCCCCACGGCACCGGCGCAGACGGCGCCAGCCTCCGGTGCCACGGTGGCCTCGCCGCTGACACTCTCCTGGCACACAGTCTCCGGCGCCACCGGCTACACCGTCACCATCAACGGCCCCTCCTCCACGCAGACGTTTACGACCAACACGGGATCGATCACGATCTCGCTTCCCAACGGCGCGTATTCGTGGAGCGTGCAGGCCGTCGGCGTCGGCGGCTGCACCCCCGCGTCGTCCGGCCTCTCGAATTTTAACGTCTGCAACACCCCCGGCGTGCCGATCATCAGCGTCGTCGCTCTCTCGACGACCGGCCAGACCTACAGCGTGCAGTGGACCCCGAGCGAGGGGGCGACGTTGTACGAGCTGCAGGAATCGGCCGACGCCAGTTTCTCCGCCCCCACGTCGACAACGCTCGCGGGAACCTCGCAGACCTTCACCAAGAACGTGCAGGGCCCGACGCCGTTCTTCTACCGCGTCCGCGTCGCCGCCAGTTGCAATCCGGCCATCGGCGCCTTCTCGTCCACCGCATCCATCATCGTCATTCCGCTCCCCGGGCTCGGCTCGCTCAACCCCAACATCCCGGTGCCAACCGGCAGCACGCAGCCGGTCACCTTCCCGATCCACGTCAACGGACTGCCGGGACAGACGACGTCGTTCGTGGCCACGGTCGACAAGCCGTGGCTGGCGGTGACGCCGGGGAGCGGCATCATGCCCCCCGAGGGGCTCACGTTCCTCATTTCGGCAGACCCGAGCTCGTTGACCGACGGCACATGGACCGGCACCGTC